>JBCEBX010000220.1:0-1004 GCA_039206455.1 Asticcacaulis sp. | reverse complement strand
CCGTCGAAGCTGGCGAACGGGCCGTCAGTGACCTTGATCTTTTCGCCGATATCGAAGGACAGAACGATCTTGGGCTTCTCGGCGGCAACATCGGCGGTGCCGATAATGCGCTGAACTTCTTTTTCCGAAACCGGAATAGGCTTTGAGGCCGAACCGAGGAAGCCGGTAACCTTGGGGGTGTTTTTCACAAGGTGATAGGCTTCGTCCGTCAGCTCCATCTTCACCAGCACATAGCCGGGGAAGAATTTGCGCTCAGAGTTGAATTTGCGCCCGCGGCGGATTTCAACAACGTCTTCGGTCGGAACGAGAATTTCAGAAAACTTGTCCTCAAGCCCCTGCGCTTTCGCCTGATCGCGCAAAGCCTCGGCCACCTTTTTCTCAAAGTTGGAATAGGCGTGGACGATGTACCACTTATGTCTTGGGTTGGGGGCCAGAGTGGCTTCCAGAGTTTCGGCCATAGTTATTTCCTTAGCGCCCGATACTGATGAGGTAGTTGACCGCGAATCCGAGGCCACCGTCAATAATATAGAAAAATACCGCCGCAATCAAAACCATGATCAGAACCATTACCGTGGTGATCCAGGTTTCCTTGCGCGATGGCCAGCTGATCTTGCGACCTTCCTGACGGACCTCATTGATGAATTTTCCGGGGCTCGTGCGCTTTTTCGGCGCGGCATCGGCTGACGCGCCGCCAGTCGTACCTGAGCCTGCGCCCGCTGTTTTCAGGGCGGCTTTGGCGATGTCTGAGCCCTTACGGGCGCTTTCCACCACAGGCTTATTCGGAGTTTTTTTCACCATTGGGCGCGGTTTCCGGTTTGCTATTGTTCGTTTCTTAAAGCCTTTTCGGGCACTTTTGAGTGAACCAAAAGGCTTTTAAACAACAGAAATGAGGCTCGAAACCCATGTTTCAAGCCCCGATTATAAAAAATGGCAGGGGCAGAGGGACTCGAACCCACGACTTCCGGTTTTGGAGACCGGCGCTCTACCAGCTGAGCTATACCCCT
>JBCEBX010000219.1:0-14926 GCA_039206455.1 Asticcacaulis sp. | reverse complement strand
GCACGACATCCATGCCGACGCCACGACCGGACAGGTTGGTCACCGCCGCCGCCGTAGAGAAGCCCGGCGCGAAGATATAGCGATGGATCTGCTGGTCAGACATGGTCTCGACTTCATTGCGAGACGCCAGACCCTTTTCGATAACCTTTTCACGGATACGCGCCGTATTCAGGCCGCGCCCGTTATCCGAAATGCGGATGACAATATAGCCGCCCTCATGGAACGCCGCCAGCTTCACCGTACCATTAGCAGGCTTACCAAGCTTGATACGCTCTTCGGTCGATTCCAGACCGTGGTCCGCCGAATTGCGCACCATATGGGTCAGCGGGTCGCGGATAAGCTCAAGCACCTGACGATCAAGTTCAGTGCCTTCACCTTCCATGACCAGATCGATCTTCTTACCCAGTTCATGGCTCAGGTCACGCACCAGACGCGGTAACTTCTTCCACGCTGCGCCAATCGGCTGCATGCGGGTCTTCATCACACTGTCCTGTAGCTCACCGGTCAGGGTCGACAGGCGCTGCAAGGGTGTGGCAAAGGCCGAATCTTCGCGTGTACGCGATATCTGCAACAGCTGGTTACGCGTCAGAACCATCTCCGACACCAGCGTCATCAGCCCCTCAAGCACATCCACCGACACACGGATCGACTGGGTGGTGGTAATCCCGCCCCCTTCTTCACCGCCGCCCGCCAGATTGGACAGAGCCGCCAGAGAGGTATTCAGTTCATTGTTCGCCGCCGGAGATGGCGCCGCAGGCGCGACCGGTTCGGCCACGACGGCCACCGCTTCTTCAACGACCGGCTCATTCATCCAGTCGGGGGCTTCTGCCGCCATAAAGGCCGCCTCAAGCTCCTCAAGCGATACCTCACCGGGGCGCAGGGTGCGTTCGAGTTCAGGCTTAACCTCAGGGATCACCACATCTTCGGCATCTGCCGCGATCGGACGATCCGGCACCGTCACCGCCTTGACGGCATCGATAGCCACTTCTCGGCCCTCGGCCATGGCCTCAAGCTGTTCAATCAGGTCTTCATCCGAGCCATCCGGCTCAAGACCGGTGCTTTCAAGACCGGCCAGAATAACCTTGATGCGATCAATTGAATGCAGAACCAGCGTCACTGCCGTCGGCGTGACCTCAAGCTTGCCATCGCGGAAACGCCCCAGCAGGGTTTCACCGGCATGGGCGACGGCCTCAAGGCGTCCCAGACCCAGAAAGCCGCAGGTGCCTTTGATTGTGTGCACAAGGCGGAAAATATTATCCAAGGTCTTGCGTTCATTCGGATTGGCTTCAAAACGCACCAGCTCCGAATCAACCACCTCAAGGCTTTCAGCGGTTTCGGTTAGAAACTCGGCAATAAGATCGTCCACTTGACACCCCGTCTTCAAACGATGGCACAGCGCAACAGGCGCAATCATACCATCTTTAACGGGTCACTATCGCGAGGTTTGGTTAAGGGATAGTTGCCAGAACCGCCGTTATCCCTTTGTCTGGCCTAATCTGGCAATTTTATTTTTATCGTCAGTTGATCCGTATCAACCGCGACCGTCAGCTTGCCACCGGCCTCCTTGACGACACTATAGAGCCAGAAGGGCTGAATCCATTGCCCGTTAAGCCCGTCACTTAAGGGTTTACCGAACAGGCCTTCGACGGCTTCGGGCTTAAGGCGCGCGCGTTTACCGCTGGAGACAGACGTCAGGACAAGCGCGCCTTCTTCCCGCTCAAGACGGATGTGCGCCATCCCACCGGTCGGCAAGGCATTACCGGCTATATAGCCAAGATTGACCAGCGCCCGCGCCACCGGCTTTTCAAAGACGAACTCATTATCAATATCGAACTGCAATTCGGCGCGCATGGTCGCAAACATATCCGAAAGGATCTTGTTCAATTCCCGGCCGCTGAAGGCTTCTGCCGAGGTGGCCGCCCCGAAGGCAACACGGGCAAACTGCACCAGAGCAACCATCTTGGTGGCACTGGCCTGAATAAGATTGATGGCGTCATCGCGCATATCCTGCGCCGAAGGATCGGCCAGAAGGTCAAGGCCAGAGACAATCGCACCGGTTGGGCTGATGAAATCATGGCACAGCTTGGCCACCAGTTGCGTCGCCAGATCATGCGGATTGGGCAGACCCGCCGGTTCGGACGCAGCCCCGGATGCAGCCTCAGAAGCGTCTGTGGTAACCGGCTTATCGTCCGTAATTATATCGGTTGTCATGCATCAGATCCTGAGAATGTAACAGAACAGGTGAAGGATTAGCTTTTCTGCACCCTTATGTGAGGTGATTTGCCTTATCAGAAAACCTTCAAGACGGTATAGTCGGTAATAATTTCGCACAGGCGGTGCAAATCCTACCTGTTGACTCGTGTTTTGTGACGGGATTAACTGACCGCCTGCGGCATTTTATTTTTTCGCTCCAAAGGTTTTTCAAATGGCTGATCCGCTTTCCTCCGCTTCCGTCGCCCGCTTCGCCCGTAAAGGCCGTGGCAAGGTTTATGACTCCCTGCTCGACACGATTGGTGACACCCCGCTGGTGCGCCTGCCGCGCCTGTCAGAAGCCTATGGTGCCAAGGCTGACGTGCTGGCCAAGCTTGAATTCTTTAATCCGCTGGCTTCGGTCAAGGATCGTATCGGCGTCGGCCTTATCGAATCGCTCGAAGCCTCCGGCGACCTTAAGCCCGGCGGCGTGATCATTGAGCCGACCTCAGGCAATACCGGTATTGCTCTGGCCTTTGTCGGGGCCTCCAAAGGCTATGAGGTCATTCTGGTCATGCCGGAATCCATGTCTCTGGAACGCCGCAAGATGCTGCTTCTGCTTGGGGCGCGCCTTGAGCTGACGCCAGCAGAAAAAGGCATGCGCGGAGCGATTAACCGCGCCCTGGAACTGCGCGACTCTATCCCCGGATCGGTCATCCCGCAGCAGTTTGAAAACAGCGCCAATGTCGCCATTCACCGCATCACCACCGCCGAAGAAATCTGGAACGACACCAATGGCGCGGTTGACGTGCTGATTTCCGGCGTCGGCACCGGCGGCTCGATCACGGGCATCGGTCAGGTGCTGAAAGAGCGCAAGCCCTCCGTTGAGATCGTCGCCGTAGAACCCGAAGCCTCGCCCATCCTGTCCGGCGGCGAACCCGGCCCGCACAAGATTCAGGGTATCGGTGCCGGATTTGTACCGGGCATTTTGGATCGCGGCGTGATCGACAAGGTGGAACTGGTCTCCAACGACGAAGCCTTTGCCACCGCCCGCAAGTCGGCGCAACTCGAAGGCCTGCCCGTCGGTATTTCCTCCGGCGCCGCCCTTGAGGCCGCCTTCCGTCTGGCGGCGCGGGATGAATATGCCGGCAAAACCATCGTCGCCATTATCCCGAGCTTCGCGGAACGCTATCTGTCGACCGCCCTGTTCGACGGCCTGTAAGCGAGTGACGGGAATTACCCCTCCTCCCTATGCGTGAGCATGGGGAGGTGGCTCGGAGCGTCAGCGACGAGACGGAGGGGAATCTTTCTTTGGGTGTTGTGCTACCCCTCCGTCATTTTTCGCTAGCGCTCAAAATGCCACCTACCCACGCCCAAGGCGCAGGGAGGAGGGGCTCCTCAGTTCCCAGGTCGGTTTCGGGCGGGGCCGCTGGAATCGCGCACAATAAGCTCATGCGGCGTCATGAACACCGACGTATTACCGCTGCTGCGGGTCTGCCCTTCCCAGCCGTCAATGATCTGAACGACGCGACGCGCCATTTCGAGATAGGGCTGGCGTATGGTCGTCAGCGCAGGCCACACCGCCGAGGCAATCGGCGCATCATCAAAGCCTACAACCGACAGATCACCGGGGATGCTTAAGCCGCGCTTATGGGCCACCATAGCCACCGCCGCTGCAGTTTCGTCATTGGCGGCAAAGATGGCGGTCGGCGCGTCGGGCAGGGACAGCAATATCTCAGCGGCCTCAATACCCTTTTTGAACATGAAATCACCGCTGGCAAAAAGCTCAGGCCCCGGCCTTGGAAGCCCTGCGGCGTCATAGGCCTCAACAACCCCTGAGCGCCTGAGAATCGATGCCGAGTGATCGGCATGCCCGGTAATGTGGCCAATACGCTTATGGCCCAGTGAAAACAGATGCTCGATAATCTGACGCGACGCCGCCCGATCATCCATGACGACAGCCGGAAAATGCGTATCATAGACCGATGGCGCAATCAGCACGGCCCGCGCCCCTTTGGTACGCAGATAATCCTTGAGCGGCGCGAAATCACAAAGCGTCGGCAGCAGAACCAGATCACGCACACGTCCCTCGGTCAGGAAGCGATCCACCCGCGCCTGCCAGTCCGGCATGACCCCTTCAAACAGCTCAACCGTCATGTGCTTTCCGGCCTCCATACAGGCGGTCAGAAGCGCCTGATGGAAACGGCTCTGATAACCCGAGGCCGGATCTTCAAGCAAAAGCCCCAGTGACGATCCGCCCCCCAGGCGCAGCTGACGCGCCATGGAATTGGGACTGTAATCAAGCGACTTCATCGCCTCAAGCACGGCTTCGCGTGTCTTGGTCTTGACACGATCCGGTTCGTTTAACACGCGTGAAACGGTCTTTGCCGACACCCCTGCCAGACGGGACACATCATATATAGTCGTCATGTCAAAGTGCCAATTCCACCCAAGATTAATACCGGCGTCACCGCGCCTGTGCGCCCCGCCTTAACAGAAGCGTCATGATGCAACAAGGCCACAGTCTGTTCGTGATGTCTACGTGTTTCACGGCCAAAAATGACATCGATGACATTTTATATTGACACAATCAGGACATTTTGTCACACCAGAGGCACTTCATTGCGAAAAAACACCTATGGGAGGGATGTAAGACCGCATCAGACGGTCAGCAAAGCAGGTGCATTGTATGACAATATCATCAAACAAAGCCTGTCTCTCGCGAAAATGTCCGCCAAAAGATCAAAAGACATAACGGGGCCAAAATAAGACAATTGGCAGGACAAAAAAGGGTTCGAAATACAGGGTCGAAACCGCGTGTAGTGTGAAAAAGTACAACACAACAACATCCAGGGATGAAGCATAATGAAATACACCACCCCACACCACAGTCGCGCCGGACGTGCGCGCAAATGGGCTTTGGCGCTTGGCGCCGGTGCCTCGGTGATGGCATTGTCCACAGCCACCTTTGCTCAGGAGGCCGCCACCGCAGACGAGGACATCACGACCGTCGTCATTACCGGCGTTCGGGCCTCGCAACTTAAGTCGGTCGGCATCAAACGCCGCGAAGTGGCCATCGTCGACGCCATCTCTTCCGAAGATATCGGCAAACTGCCGGACACCACGATCACCGACTCACTGCAACGTGTTCCCGGCGTACAGATTCGCCGCGACGCCGGTGAAGGCTCGACCGTTGACCTGCGCGGCCTGTCTCAGGTCATTACCCTGATGAACGGCGAACAGTATTTAAGCGCCGGAAACCTCGGTTCGGCCCAGCCCAACCTGCTGGATGTGCCGTCACAGCTGATGAACTCGGTCGTGGTCTATAAGTCCACCGACCCGACCAATGTCCTGTCGGGCATTTCCGGCACGATTGATCTGCAAACCCGCCGTCCGTTCCAGTTCCGTGAAGGCCTGACTCTGGCCGGTGCCATCGAAGGCCAGCGCGGCAGCCACACCAAATCCGATGACCATCTGATCAACGGTCTGGTAAGCTGGCGCACGGACAAGGCAGGTATTTTGCTGTCGGCCGCCGTCTCTGACGTCACGCTCGGCAACAACTATTCCGGCGTCAGTCAGGCCCTGTTCGGCAATAACGACTGGGGCGGGTCTGCACCTAACAACTTCCTGTCGCCACATGGCTATGACAGCTTCCACCGTGAAAACCAGCGCAAGCGCACAGGCTTTAACGCCTCGTTCGAAGGCAAGATCGGCGACAGCTACACCCTGATTGTCGAAGGCTTCTACGCCAAGCTTGAGGACTATAACCGCGCCGTCGGCCTGAACATTTCCAACCGTTGGGACGGAGCTGTATTCGGCACGTGGACGCAACCGACCGATTTCTCGGATACAGGCATCACCGGTGGTAATGGCCGTCCGTGGGTCAGCGTCGATGAATATGACATCAACGCCCACTGGATCAATTCGTTCACCGTCAACCGCACGAACAAATCGGAGTCGCACAACTATAATCTTGAGCTGAAATACGACAATGGCGGCAAGTTCACCTATGAACTGCGTGCCATTTCGGCTGAGGCCAACCGCCTGAGCATGAACGGTCAGGTTCAGGGTGACCTGTCAAACTGGGGCTATGCACCGGGCCGCTTCACCCTGTTCCGTCAGGCCGCAGACCGCACGCGCGGCACCTTCTACTCAAAGGAAATCTGCGATACGTTTGACGCGTCGCGCCGTTCCAACAGCATTACCGGCGCTCAGGGCGGCTGTTACCTCAATCCGAACCCCGAAGGCTACGGCGAAAACCCGCAATTGCATTACGACATTTCCGGCAAGCATCCGGTATGGTCTGGCTTTGATACGCCGATCACCGGCGGTCTGGGTGCCGGTAAGACCATGACCGACTATATGGCCAATCTCGGCTCCTATGCGGTCGGTGCCTTCTCGTCCGAAGGCAATAACGAAGCCGATTCACGCCTGAAGGTACTGCGCTTCGACGGTCATTATGACTATGACGAGCCTCTGTTCGGCCTGTTCAACACAACCCACTTCGGTCTGCGTCATTCCGAACGCGATACCTCGATCACCCAGTTCCACCTGTTCTCGGACTTCTATGCCGGAAAGCCTGATCAGAACGGCGTCGTTCAGTCCGCAGGCTGTGCCGCGCAATGGAAAGCCATTGACGTGGTGATGGATAACCCCCGCTGTGCGCGCGGCGAAATGGTGCCGTCAGCCGCAGACCCGAACGTGATGGTCTTCCAGCCCTATACGGTCAACCGTCCGACGCGTCTGGATGAATACAACAATCCGATCTTTGTCACCGATCTGGGAGGCATCACCTCCGGCCTTCCGGGTTTCTGGGCGGCTGATCCGCGTGACTTCGATGATGCCGCAGGCTTCATGCAGAATGTTTTCGGTGGCGCCAACCGCGTCATCATTCCGGGCCAGTCCTACGACGTCAGCCTGGAAGAAAGCAACGCCTATGTGGCCGGTGATTTCGAAGTCGGCAAGCTTAAGGGTAATGCCGGTCTGCGTTACATCAAGACCAAGATCAATGTCCGTCAGAACGTCACCGATCCGACCCAATATCCCTATGGTGATACCAACGAGGATATCGGCGATGTCTTTGATACCAACAGCTATTCGGACATCCTGCCGTCTCTGAACCTTGTCTATGACTATTCGGACAAGCTGCGCTTCCGCTTTGCCGCCGCCAAGACCATGCAACCGCTGGATCTCGGCAGCTATGGCGGTGGTCTGTCGATCACCACCTCTGATGACCAGACCCTCGGCATCCGCATTGCGACCGGCGCCTCTCAGGGCGGCAACCCGCAACTGGCACCCTGGCGCGCCAAGAACTTCGATCTGTCGGCTGAATACTATCTCGGTCGCGCCTCACTGGTTAACGTGGCCGTCTTCTATATCGATATTGCCAGCTTCGTAACCGGCGGTCAGACCACCGGCCAGTTCCCGGATCAGGACGGCGTCATTCGTCGTACCGTACCGGTAAACCTGCCGGTACAGGGTGACGGCGGCAAGGTTCAGGGCATCGAACTGTCGGGTAAGTTCTCGTTTGACGACTTTATCGATACACCGATCCTGCGTAACTTCGGTGTGGATACCAACTACACCTTCTCACCGTCCAAGGAACTGCGCCGCAGCATGGATGGCGACCGTCTGCCGTTCATGAACAACTCCAAACACCAGTATAATCTGGTCGGCTGGTATCAGGACGACAAGCTTCAGGTGCGCGTTGCCTATAACTACCGCTCCGCCCGTTATATGGCCCTGAATACGCTCGGCGGCGACAACCTGCCGACCTATCAGGACAAGTCAGCCTATGTGGACGTTAACGCCACCTATGAACTGACCCCTCAGGTCGCGCTCTATGTCAATGGTTCCAACATAACCGGTGAGATCGAGGACTATTACTACCAGTTCGCAGACGGCAAGACGCAATTTGCCTTCCAGAACGAGTATGAGCCGCGTGTCACCTTCGGCCTGCGCGCCAAGTGGTAACAGTGGCGTAAACAGAATTCGGGCGCGCGCCTCTACCTGCGCGCGTCCGAATGATTAACGGCCTTACGGTCGTTAATGTTTTCTTCCTGACTTGGCGGCAAGGCGAATGAGCTCCCTCTTTCACCTTTGCCGCCTTTTTCATTTGTTGGGCACGCGTTTTCAGCGCATTCTGACCAAAAACGATAGCACAGGGACAATGATCATGGCCGCGGCCCCCTTAAGCTCGATAACTATTGTCGGTGGAGGCACCGCCGGATGGATGACGGCGGCGGCGCTGGCCAACCATTTCAAAGATAAGGTAAAAATCCGCGTTATTGCCTCCTCACAGATTGCCACCGTCGGCGTCGGCGAAGCGACCATCCCGACGATCCGCAGCTTCTATCAGTCTCTGGGATTATCAGACGCCGACATCATCAGCGCCACAGGCGGCACGGTGAAAATGGCGCTGGCCTTTCGCGACTGGCGCGGGGCCGACAGCGTTTTCTATCATGGCTTTGGCGGCTATGGCGAAGATTTCGGAGACGTCTCATTTTTGAATGTCTTCAACCGCCTGCGCCTTGAAGGCGACGCACTTGACCTTGACGACTATTGCCTCAGCACCTCCCTGGCCAAAGCGGGAAAATTCGCCATGACCGGCGGCAATGCGCCCTTTTACGGGGCCCATTTCGACTTTGCCCTGCACATAGATGCCGGACGCTACGCCGCCTTTCTGAAAACCTATGCCGAAGCGCGCGGTGTGACCTATACCGACGCCAAAATCACTCAGGTCAATCTTGACCCCGAAAACGGGCACATTACCTCACTCGACCTCGATAATGGCACACAGGCCGATGGCGATCTGTTTATCGACTGCTCAGGCTTTCAGGGCCTCCTGATCCATAAGGCGCTGGGCGTCGGTTTCGAAGACTATGGCCAGTGGCTGTTCTGCGACCGCGCCGTTGCCGTTCAGGCCGAATCCCACACGCCCCCGCCGCCCACCATAGACGTCTATGCCCATGATGCCGGCTGGCAATGGACGATCCCCCTGCAACAGAGAAATGGCACCGGCTTTGTCTATGCCAGCGATCATATGCGCGATGACGAAGCCTATGACACCTTCCTGAAACGCATCCCGGGCAAGCTTTTGCTTGAACCGCATCAGCTGAAATTCCGCCCCGGCCACCGCCATAAGGCATGGGAGAAAAACTGTGTCGCCATTGGCCTGTCAGGCGGCTTTATCGAACCCTTGGAATCGACGTCTATTGCCCTGATCCAGACCGGCATTGAAAAGCTGAAACAACTGTTTCCGGCGTCTGATTTCCATCCGGCCCTGCAACAGGAATACAACAACATTTTCAAAGCCGAATATGAGCGCGTGCGCGATTTCGTCCTGTTCCACTATTACGCCGCCACCCGCGAAGACACCTCGTTCTGGAAGGCGGTGAAGGCCGTCACACTGCCCGACAGCCTGACGCGCAAACTGATGCTGTACAAGGAGCGCGGCCATTTCGTGCGTTACCGCTGGGAGATGTTCCACCCGCAAAGCTGGCTGGCCATCTATAACGGCTACCGCATCTATCCCGATCAGGTTGATCCGGCAGCTCAGGCGATCCCGCTTAATGAGGCGCGACAAAAGCTGAAACAAATGAAAGACCTGATTGCGCAATCGGTCGCCAGAGCTGCCTCGCATCAGGACTTTATTGATTACTGTAATCGTACCACAGAGGGGAAAATCCATGTCAGAGCCTAAGAAAATCGTCATCGTCGGCGGCGGGTCTGCCGGATGGATCTGCGCCGCCATCCTGTCGCATTTTCTGCCGCGCGGACGCCCTGAAATCGAACTGATCGAGTCAGAAAAGATCGGCATTATCGGTGTCGGCGAATCGACCGTGCCACCCATCCTCGAAATGCTGCGCCGCCTTGAGATTGACGAGGCCGAATTCATCGCCGCCACACAAGGGGCCTTCAAACTCGGCATCCGTTTCGACGACTGGCGCGTCAAGGGCGAGACCTATTACCACCCCTTTGGTCACACCGGCGGCATCATTGCGGGCAACGAATTTTACCAGTGCTGGCTAAGGGCCAAACACGAAGGCCACCCCTCTGATCTTCAGGACTTTGCCCCCGCCACCGCCATGGCCAAAAAAGGCAAGTTCATGCTGCCTTTCAAGGCCCGCAACACCCCCATTGGCTCGGCCGCCACGGCCCTGCACATTGATGCCTATCTGGCCGCAAAATATTTACGCACCTACGCCGAAAAGAAAGGCGTTACCCGCCATGAAGGCATGGTCGAACAGGTGCATCAGAACCCCGAAAACGGTCACATCACCGGCCTGACCCTTGATGACGGGCGTCACATTGACGGCGACCTGTTTATAGATTGCTCAGGCTTCCGCTCCCTGCTGACCGCTCAGACCCTTAAGGTCGATTTCATCGACTGGTCCGATCAGCTTCTGTGCGACCGCGCCGTCACCACCCAGACCACCAATATCCGCGATCCGCACCCCTATACCTTTGCGGGCGCACAAGGCGCAGGCTGGCGCTGGTGCATCCCCCTTCAGCATCGCTCAGGCAATGGTTATGTCTTCTCAAGCAGCCATATTTCCGACCAGCAGGCCCTTGATACGCTGCTGTCTCAGGTAGAGGGCGAACAGACCACCGATCCGTGGTTTGTGCCGGTCAAGACCGGCATGCGCCGCGAACTGTGGCACAAGAATGTGGTCGCCGTCGGTCTGGCGGGCGGCTTTATCGAACCGCTGGAATCGACCGCCCTGCATCTGATTTACCGGTCTATGGAATTTTTCCTGCGCTTCTACCCAAAAGACGGCATGGATCCGTCCCTGCAACGCGAATTCAATCAGCGCATGCAAGCCGACTATACCGAGATCAAGGATTTCGTCGTTCTGCACTACTGCACGACCGAACGTGAAGATACGCCCTTCTGGCGTGATGTCCGCGCCGCGAAAATCCCCGACAGTCTGAAGGAAAAGCTTGAGCTTTACCGCGTCAATGGGGCCCTGCGCGAAGGCGTTGAAGACCTGTTCCGCGCCCCCAGTTGGCAGGCAGTGATGGACGGCATGCGCATCCGCCCGCGCAACCACAGTCCGCTGGTGGATCGCATCCCGAAAGATGAATTGTGGGCGACACTCGATGCCACCCTGCCGCAATTGAATGCTTTTGTGGACACCCTGCCCTCACATGGGGACTTCCTGCGCACCCATTGCGCCGCGCCTCTGCCACCGGAACGGCCAAAGCGGGCCGTGCCCGCCTGAGGCCCTGAACCTTGATGTGCGGGCGACCTTGCTTTAGTAAACCCGCATGAACAAGACAGCGAAATGGCGCAGACGCCTGAGGCCTGAGGCCCTGAAGCGGCAGGTGAGTGCCTGGATCACGGCACTGATCCGCAGACCCTCAGAACTCTGCACCCCCTATGAACGGGCGATGATTGAACATCAGGTGCACGAAGACGCCAAGCTGAGCGGCTTCTATTATTTGATGCTCATAAGCGCCTGCGGTATCGCCACCATCGGCCTGATGCAGTCCTCGGTCGCCGTGCTGATCGGGGCCATGCTGATTTCCCCGCTTATGGCGCCGATCATGGCCATGGGCATGGCGCTGGCACGTCTGGAATTTCGCGCCTTTCGCGACGCCAGTATTACCCTCACGGTGGGCACTATCGTGTCGATTCTGGCAGGTATCATCATCGTTTCGATCTCCCCGCTTAAGGAAGTCACGCCGGAAATTCTCGCCCGCACCCGTCCGACCCTGCTTGATCTGGGTGTGGCGGCGCTATCGGGCGTAGTCGGTGCCTATGTCACCATATCGCGCAAGGGCGGCGTCATTGCCGGTGTCGCCATTGCCACGGCCCTTTTGCCACCGCTGAATGTGGTGGGCTTTGGCCTTGCCACCGGCTCGCTCAATATGGCGGGCGGGGCGTTTTTACTGTTCCTCACCAACGTGGTCGCTATTCTGGGGGCCGTGTTTGCCATGTCACGCCGCTATGGTTTCGTGCCGCAGCAAATGCCTGAAACCCGCTGGGAGTCCGCTGCGGTTCTCGCGGCGCTGGCCCTTATCTGTACGCCTCTGGCCCTGTCGCTCAAAGATATTGTCGCCGAAGCCCGCATGACCAATCAGGTGCGCGCCGATCTGGACACGGCTTTCCGCGCTCAGGCCTCGCGCATCTCCGATCTGAGGGTCAATGTGCGCGGCTCTGAGGTACAGGGCGTCAATGCCATTGTGATCACTCAGGACTATGTGCCGGGCGTCGAAGCCAGCCTGCGTCAGAAATATAAGGACGCGCGTGAAATCAATGTCGAGCAGGTACTGGCCGCCAAGGACACCAGCCTTCTGACGGGGCCACGTAACTCAGGCACAACCGCGCCTACCAATGATGCCTTCCTCAGCCAGATCATTTCACGCGTCGCCAGCATCGAAAACACCAGCCGTCAGGGCAAGCGCCTCGACGTGCAGGTGCGAATGAAAAACGGCGGCAACCTGAATGACTATTATAACCTTGAACGCGCCATGCAGCGTTTGATGCCTGACGACGAGATCAGGCTTATACCGCCGGTACTGTCGGTTGAGCCACTGCGTTTCAAACCGGACATGGCCGCCTTAAGCGATACAAGCACCGTTGAGCAGGCCCTGTGGGCGGCCAATCGTTGGAACGCCGCACGCATTCAGGTGGTTATTCCTGTACCTGCGGGGCGGACGGGTCTGGCGCAACAAAGACTTGAGGCCGTCACCTCTGCCTTTGACGCCGCTAATCGTGAAGGCGGCCCCGACGTCACAGTCAGCATCGCCAATACCGCTCAGACAAATCGCAACGACGCTATTGCGCAGACTGACCCGCCCGCCGATATATTCATTTTACCGCCGACCTCGGCGCAACCCTGAACCTGACCGGAGTTCCCTATGACCGCTGACCTCAACACCATCCCCTTAAAGCGTATTGACGGCAGCGATGCCCGTCTGGCCGATTACGACGGCAAGGTACGCCTTGTGGTCAATGTCGCCTCCAAATGCGGCCTGACGCCACAATATGAAGGCCTTGAGGCCCTCTATCGCGCCAAAAAGGACGAAGGTCTGGAAATCCTCGGCTTTCCGGCCAATAACTTCAAGGAACAGGAACCCGGTTCTGAGGCCGACATTCAGAATTTCTGCTCGACCACCTATGATGTGACCTTCCCCCTGTTCGCCAAGATCAGCGTTGCCGGTGATGACAAGCACCCGCTGTACCAAGGGCTTACCGCCGCCCAGCCTGAAACGCTCGGCGATGAAAAGATGCGCGAAAAGCTGAATAATTACGGCATCCCTACCAACCCCAAGGGCGAAGTCCTGTGGAACTTTGAAAAGTTCCTTATTGCCCGTGACGGCACAGTGGCCGGTCGCTTCTCACCGGACATCGATGCTTCCGATCCCCGCCTGACGGACGCCATCGAAGCTGAACTGAAAAAATAGGCTTATCCTTCGCACCTCCCTGATTTATCAGGGGGACCTCTCCTCCCTGCCTCGCGGGGAGGTGGCGGCGAAGCCGTCGGAGGGGTCTCTTTCTTTATGTTCCCAGTAAGAGCCCCTTCCGTGACTTTGCTCACGCCCCCTACTCCACCGGCCCCAGAATATCGGCTTCCATAATGCTGAGAATATAGCCGGTTTTGACCTTCTCAGCCCCCGTCGAAGCCCCCTGCCGATCGGTCGTTACCTCGACAATATTGCCAAAGCCGTCGCGATCCTCGGTCGGCCCCGTCAATTCGATACGGATCTTGCCAACCCTTTGTGCAGACACATCAAAATCGACATAACCCAGCGATTTTGGCGCTTCGCCTTCAAAGACCGTTTTACCATCAAAGCTGATACGGATCGGATAACCGCGCACCCGCCAGCCGGTCAGGCGCATGGACAGCTTCGACACCAACTGCGGTGACCCGAGATCATATTCGATCCACGCCCCCTCAGCCGTACCATCGCTGTTCCACATCGAGCGCTCATCATCATCGCGGCTCAGAGCAGCGTCCTGCTGATTGGAACCGGCGGTGATTTTCGCTACCGTCACGCCCCGCAAACTATCCGTATAGGACGGCGTCAGCGGTGTCGGCCCGCGCGACAGATTGACCGGCTGATAATCCTCGGCAAAGACCGTCGACAAACCATTCTTCACCGCCACTGCCTTCGTGCGCGTCGTAATCGTCGCGGGCTTCAGCCCCTCGGCGCTGGCGACCAGCCTGACCTGACCGGCCTTATCGGTCGAACGGATCAGCACGCGGTTGATGCCGCCTTCGACCGGCAACACCTCTGACAAAACATAGTTTTCCGACAGCTTTTTATCCGCCGCCGTTTCGTCCTGCGCGATGCCGCCTTTCCAGACGGCGGCCCCTTCAAGCGCGAAACGGATGGCATTAAACGCCGTCGGCACACGCTGACCGTCCTTGTCAACGACCTCGACATCGACCAGCATCAGGTCGATGCCATCGGCGACAAAGCCACGCGGCCCATTGATCGGCGTCAGCTTGATGGCCACCGGCGCACCGGCGGTTTTGCGCACATCCTCTGAGGTGCGGCCATCGGCATAATGGGTCACGGCCCTAAGCTCACCGGGGGCAAAGGCCACGTTCCTGAAGGTGAAAAGAAAGCCTTCGGAACGTTCACCAAACCCCAGAGACTGACCGTTGCGGAACAGCTCGACCCGCTCACCGTTGGCGGCGACGAAAATATCCTTCACCGTGCCTTCGGGATAATTCCAGTGCCCGATAATATGCACCCGCTGCCTGTCGACATCCACCCATCC
>JBCEBX010000218.1:0-3730 GCA_039206455.1 Asticcacaulis sp. | reverse complement strand
GGGTCACATTGCGCCTGTTGCCTGCTATAAAAGTGTTTTCTGGTCTTTGTTTGTTGTCGAATAAATAAACAGCAATAAAAATATCGGCGTCCCCCTTAATAATTGGGTTAAAGCAAGCGACTCTAAAACCGACATTGAATGCATAGGATAATATCCAGTGAGGTTCGTCCTCGATCCGGATAATACGAATGCGCGAATCCATCAGACCCGCCGCTTTTAGTTCATCCTCAACTTTTATATCCGAGTCCCAGTCTATAATCAGAATTTCGGAAATCGCCTTGTGATGAAGCCATGACGGTAAAGCCTTCATCAGATTTGCACATCTGTTCTTGCAGCCCGTCACGAGGCTGACGCCATCTGCGCCATTATCAGTAATGCCAGGCAAGCCTTCCCCGGCTTGTAAGGGCAGGGCATTGAGGGGGAGGCTGACCCTGTCACCTATTTTGGATGCGTCAGATTGCAGTTCCATAGGAAGCGCCAAATCGCTCAGGTCTAAGGAGTCATCAATTTGAAGCGACAGTAATTTTAAGTAACGGGTATAAAAAGTTATGGAGTTTCGATCACCCAGCGCAAGAACATCCTTACGTATTTCGGATAGCTGATTGACTATACTCTGTAAATTGTATGTGGCGTCCTGAGAAATTGTGGAGGTATATAAATTAAGTAATTTTCGATGAACGTGAATGGAATTCACCCCGGAACCCATGGTGCTCCTCCTGAAACGCAATAAAATACATTAAAATGATTATACACATATAGATCTAATCAGCCTTTCAATAGGCTGCTAAGGCAATAGACTGTGCATTACGCAGTTGCAACAAAATATGCTCGGAGAATTAAGTCAAGCCCTGTCGCCAATAATATCCATACTGATATGCTATGGTCCCGGAATTCCAAAAAGGCAGACTGCCTTTAACACTACATCATCGCCAAACAATAAAAAGGTGGCTTGAGGCGTTCTCCATAAAGGGTAAAGCAAAAGTCGCGCTGGAAGCGATCAAGGGTGAGATAACGCGCCGATCACCGACGCCGCCACCAACACCAAAATGGAAAATCAACCTTCCGAGCGTACTTAAGATTGGACAATAGGGGCAACGTCTACACGATCGAGAGTATGTTTCGCAGGCGCAAGGACTGACGATGTATCCATCGCGATATGACCGATGCGCGTCTTCTCCGCTGTAGACATTGCCGCTGCTGTTATCTTCAGCCTAGATGACGTAAGTTGGCTCTTGGGGCAGGTGATTATTTTCAAAAAGATATTTCAGAATTTGGTTTGTAAGCACCTCTGCAGAATTGGAAGCTGTATTAAGCGTTAATTCTGCATTTTCCGGTGCTTCGTAAGGGCTGTCGATGCCTGTGAAGTTCGGGATTTCGCCAGCGCGGGCATTTTTGTACAGGCCCTTGGGGTCGCGGGCTTCGGCCACTTCAAGCGGGGTAGCGACGTGAATTTCGATAAATTCGCCATCCTCAAGGAGGTCTCGTGCCATCTGGCGTTCGGCTTTGAACGGTGAGATGAACGATACCAGTGTGATCAGGCCCGCTTCGACCATCAGTTTGGACACTTCGGCAACGCGACGGATATTTTCCACGCGATCAGCATCAGTGAAGCCCAGATCTTTGTTCAGGCCGTGGCGCACATTGTCGCCATCAAGCAGGATCGTGTGCTGACCCAAGCTAAGAAGTTTCTTCTCGACCAGATTGGCAATGGTTGACTTGCCCGCACCGGACAGGCCTGTGAACCAGAGCACGACCGGCTTCTGGCGCTTGACCTGAGCGCGAGCGGACTTGGTGACTTCAAGCGCTTGCCAGTGGACATTGGTGGCGCGGCGCAAGGAGTGTTCAATCAGGCCCGCTGCAAGGGTCAGATTAGTGATCCGGTCAATCAGGATAAAGGCACCGGTCGTCTTATTGTCTGTATACGGATCAAAGGCTATCGGCGCCTGAGCCGCTATGTTGACCTCAGCCACTTCGTTGAGTTTCAGGGTTTTGGCCGCCTGTTGCTCAAAGGTGTTGACGTCGGTTTTGTGCTTGATGTCGGTGACGCTGATGGCAACGGTACGCGTGGCGGTTTTCAATAGATAGGGACGACCGGGGATGAGTTCATCCTCGCTCATCCAGATAAGCTTCGCCTGAAACTGATCGGTAAATTCCGGACGCGCTTCGGGTTTGGCCAGCACATTACCGCGAGAGATGTCGATTTCGTCTTCGAGTGTCAGGGTAATGGCCTGACCGGCCACCGCTTCTGGCAGATCGCCGTCATAGGTGGTGATGGTTTTAACGCGCGAGGTCAGGCCGGAGTCTGCGACAATGATTTCGTCGCCCGAACGAACTGAGCCTGAGGCAATGGTGCCGGAAAAGCCACGGAAGTTGAGATCGGGGCGGTTGACCCATTGTACAGGCAGGCGGAAGGGCTTGCTGGCTTCGTCACGGTGGATTTCAACCGTTTCCAGATGTTCCACCAGTGTCGGGCCGGTATACCAATCAAGGTTTTCGCCGCGTTCCAGAACATTGTCGCCAAAGCGGGCGGACAAGGGAATGGATTGCAGGGTTTCAAAGCCAAAATCAGCCGCCAGCACCTTATAGTCAGCGACAATGCGGTCGAACACCTCTTGTGAATAATCGACCAGATCGATTTTGTTGATCGCCAGCACGACATGCTTGATGCCGAGAAGCGAGACGATGAACGAGTGGCGGCGCGTCTGGGTCAATATGCCTTTGCGGGCATCGATCAGGATCACGGCCAGATCAGAATTGGAGGCACCGGTCGCCATGTTACGCGTATATTGCTCATGGCCCGGCGTGTCGGCGACGATGAATTTACGTTTGTCGGTGGCAAAGAAGCGATAGGCCACATCGATGGTGATGCCCTGTTCGCGCTCGGCCTGAAGCCCGTCAACGAGCAAGGCGAGGTCGATGTCTTCGCCGACCGTACCGAAGCGGCGTGAGTCTTTTTCCAGACCGGCCAACTGATCTTCGAAGATCAGCTTGGTGTCATAAAGCAGGCGACCGATCAGGGTCGATTTGCCGTCATCGACAGAGCCGCAGGTGAGAAAACGCAGCAGGGTTTTGTTTTCATGCGCGCTGAGGTAATCGCGGAAAGCGGCGGGATCGGTTTCGTTGAGCGTAATCGCGTTCATTTAGAAATATCCTTCGCGCTTTTTCTTTTCCATCGAACCGGCTTCGTCATGGTCAATCAGACGACCGGCGCGCTCAGAGGTGCGGGCCACCAGCATTTCGGCGACAATTTCTTCAAGTGTAGTGGCGGTGGATTCCACCGCAGCCGTCAGCGGATAACAACCCAGAGTACGAAAACGCACGGTTTTGATTTCCGGCTTTTCACCGGCTTTCAGCTTGAAGCGTTCGTCATCGACCATGATCAGCTGACCGTTGCGCTCAACGACGGGACGCGGGGCGGCGAAATAGAGCGGCACAATCGGGATGTTTTCGCTGAGGATATATTGCCAGATGTCCAGCTCCGTCCAGTTGGACAGAGGGAAAACGCGGATCGATTCACCCGGACGGATGCGGGCATTATACAGGTTCCACAATTCCGGACGCTGGGTCTTCGGCTCCCAGCCATGATTGGCGGTACGGAACGAGAAGATGCGCTCCTTGGCGCGGGATTTTTCCTCATCGCGGCGTGCACCGCCAAAGGCGGCGTCAAAGCCGTGCGCGGTAAGGGCCTGTTTCAGGGCATCGGTTTTCATGACCGTGGTATAGACCGAGC
>JBCEBX010000217.1:0-3730 GCA_039206455.1 Asticcacaulis sp. | reverse complement strand
CGCCAGCACCGACAAACATGTCCGGCACGCGGATACGATCGCGTTCCTGACCAATGGCTTCTATCGGCACCCCGGCAGCGATCTTACCGAGAAGCGGCAACTCACGCCCATCTTCGATAGCCGGTTGTACGACAGGTGCAGACTTTGAGCCTTCGACAACCTGAGGGACAAAGGCCTGACGCCCCCGTGGAGGCGCAGCGGTTGTGGCCTGATCAGGCAATTTAATGACTTCGAGGGCACGTGCCCGATGCGCCAGACGCCGGATGAAGCCGCGTTCTTCAAGGGCTGTAATGAGGCGGTGAATCCCTGACTTGGAGGCGAGATCCAACGCTTCCTTCATCTCATCAAAAGAGGGGGAAACGCCCGTTTCCTTGATGCGCTCATGAATGAACATCAAAAGCTCGCGTTGTTTGGTCGTCAGCATGTCACACCCCGTAACGGATTCATCCACCTGCGCCATAATGGCGCTCAAAAAGTGAACAAGTCATGAACCCGTGTTACACGTTCTGCATGTGTTCACAGGTGTTGTCAAGCAAGTGACAGAATCTTTTTAGCGGCTTCTGTGACATTTGCCTGACGCATCAGGCTTTCACCCACTAGCATGGAAGTGGCACCGGTCGCCTCAAGACGCCTCACGTCATCAATAGTGAAGATGCCGCTTTCGGCCACCAGAATATGCTCTGGCCCGACCATTGATGAGAGCGTTTCTGTTGTGGTCAGGCTGACATCAAATGTTTTGAGATTACGGTTATTTATACCGATTAGCTTTGATTGAAGCTTAAGGGCGCGTTCCATTTCTTCATCGTCATGCACCTCAACCAGAGCATCCATGCCCAGGTCGTGAGCTTCGGCAATCAGATCCGCCGCAAGGGCATCGTCTATCATGGCCATGATTACCAGAATGGCATCAGCCCCCAGGGCGCGCGATTCTCTTACCTGCCATGAGTCAACCAGAAACTCCTTGCGGATACAGGGCAGGGCGACCGCCTGACGGGCGGCCTGAAAATGCGATTCGTGCCCCTGAAAAGAGGGGGCGTCCGTCAGGATAGACAGGCAACTGGCACCGCCTGTCTCATAGGCACGGGCCAGTTTGGGCGGATCAAAGTCTTCGCGAATCAGCCCCTTAGAAGGACTGGCTTTCTTGATTTCAGCAATCAGGGATAGGCTTCCGGGCTGTTTGTTACGGACAAGCGCGTCCATGAAACCTCTTGGCGCACCCGCCTGAGCGATATTGGCGGCCAGTTCACCGTCAGAGACGCGTGGCTTGCGATCGGCAACCTCCTCACGTTTGTAGGCGGCAATTTGGGCGAGAATGTCGGTCATAATCCGGTTCCTGAAAGCAAACGCATAACGGTCGATGGTTTTCTACAGACCGTAGATGCAAAACGCTACTGCTTTCATGCGGCGGGTGGCTGCCAAAGCCTTATGGACATTTTATAGGGATAATACCTATCACTAATGTGCAGGCATCAATCAGGAGAGCAAGGTCATGAAATCAATTCTATTGGGCATATCCTGTGCGGGCTTTTTAGCCCTCGGGGCCTGTGCCACAGATGGCGGATATCCATCAACTGACGCGCACACGGTTGGTATCAAAGAGACATACTGGAAACTGGTTGAACTGAACGGACAACCGGTGAAGGCGCTGGAGCGCGAGCCTCACCTTATTCTGAAGGCTGAAGGTAATCGTGTGACGGGTTTTGGTGGTTGCAACGGTTTTAGCGGTAGCTATGAACTGAACGAAGCGACACTGCGCGTCCGGTTTGTCGGGGTCGCCTCAACCCTTATGGCCTGCGCCGAGGGGATGGAGGTTGAGCAGGGCTTGCATGAAGCGTTGCGGGCGACAGACAACTATTCCCTAAGCGGTGATAACCTGTCTCTCAACAAGGCGCGTATGGCGCCTCTGGCGCGGTTTGAAGCGGTACATATGCCATAATGAAAAACCCCGCCGTTTCCGGCGGGGTTTCTTTTTTCAGACCTTAGAACTCAGTTGTCAGGGACAACCACAGACGACGTGGTTCCTGATTATTGGTGTATATTTTCGTATAAGCTTCTCTGCCATTTGATGCCGTGTGCGGCTTATAGATTACAAAGTCCTTATCGAACAAATTGTATATGGCTGCATTTAAACGAACACGTTCATTGAAGCTGTATGAACCACCGATATTGAACAGGCCATAGGCGCGATAATCCCCATAAAGTGCTTTAGCGTTTAAGGATCCTGTGTCCTCGTCACGGTAACGCGAACTTCTGTATTCGCCACGCAGCCACAGGTTCAGGTTATCTGTTGCCTGATAACGCACAGAGCCATTTATCATGTGCGCGGGCGTATTGGTCAGCGGCCGACCCTTCTGTTCGCCGCTTTTCTGTTCTGAATCGGTGTAAGTATAGTTCCCCGTAAGGCTCCAGCCTTCCCCGATAAGATAGCGGAAGTTCGTTTCGACGCCACGTGTCACTGCCTCATCAATATTTACCCTCTGGCCGAAGAACTCATCATTCGGCCAGTGACCGACATCAACGCAATCGGTTTTTGAATAGTTACCGGCATTATATTCCGTTGTCGAAACGCCAAACGCACAGTTCTTCACCGGAACACCGGTAGATATCTTGTCTTCGAATTTATTATTGAAAACCGTCAGGCTAACCCGGAAGTCTCTGCGATTGTCATAGAATACAGACATTTCAGTCGTGGTGCTGGTTTCAGGCTGCAAGGTGGGTGTGCCAAGAAGTGGCAAGGCACCTTGACGCCCAAGTCCATTGATTCCCGGTGCCAGACTGTCGAGTGACGGGGTTTTGAAGCCTTGGCTTACGCCACCCTTGACTGTCCAGTTAGGCGTTGCATTCCAAACCAGATAAGCGCGTGGGCTGAAGTGTGATCCAAATGTAGAGTGGTCGTCATGGCGCGCGCCAAGTGTTAAGGCAAGCGTATTGGTGAAACGCCATTCATCTTCTGCAAAAACAGCCCATTGCTGATGCTCAAAGGGTTGTGGCCATAAGCCTTCGATCATTTCAGCATCCCAGTACTGGGCGCCAATAGTGAAATTATGGTTGTTCAGGTTGGAATACAGCTTAATGTCGAATGTGTCGGAGACGGATTCCAGTTGACGTGGCTGACCTGTCAGTTCCGGATTGGGAAAGCCGGTAGGAATGAGGCGACCGAGTGTTTCGGTTTCGACTCGTGACAGTGTGGTCTGTAATTCACCGAATGAAAGGCGCCAGTTGTGTGCCAGAAGATATTGGTTGCGATTGAATTCCAGAAAGTCTTCGTAGCCGCCAGCGGGTGTATTTGTACCCATCTGTGATTTCGAGTTGTCATACCATTGCTTTGAGGTATCCACATCCAGCCACAGGTCGTGATTAGCACTTGGCGTAAAGTTCAGGCGCGCACCAAGTGACCAGATTTCATGCTTGGTTGGGCTTGGGCCGAAGCCCGCCACTGGAATTCTGTTTCCATTTTTATCTGCATAGGTTAGATGGGACTGTTCACGTTCCTGCCGACGGCCATTGATCGAAAGACCAAGTTTATCCGCAAGCAGAGGCCCTGATAGATAGAAGTTACCGGCATATATATTACCGAATTCGTCATTTTCCTGAAGGGTGGTATCGAGCGTGACGGATCCGCGCCATCTGTCGCTTACCTTGCGGGTTATGACATTAACCACGCCCCCCATAGCATCGGAGCCATAAAGGGTCGAAACAGGGCCGCGCACGACCTCAATGCGTTCAATGG
>JBCEBX010000216.1:0-3734 GCA_039206455.1 Asticcacaulis sp. | reverse complement strand
GCACATAGCCCATGGCAATAGAGTATCCAAGGCTTGGGGACGGCACGCCTGAAGTGACCAGACCTATGTCCAGACCGTCCTCACTAAGTATCCGCGCCCCTTCGCGGGCGGGCGGCCCGGACAGAACCCGAAGGGCCACGCGGGTGCGCTCAAGCGCTCCGGCCTTCTGTGCCGCCAAACGCGCCTGCCCGCGCACATCGCCGCGCTCCAGACGAGTTTTGGCCACACCGAACCCCAGACCGGCCTCGAACGGCGCATAGGTTTCATCCATCTCATGGCCATAAAGCGGCATACCGGCCTCAAGGCGCAAACTGTCACGCGCCCCCAGACCGACCGGCTTCACGGCCTCAAACGCCAGCAGGCTATCCCACAGTTCGGAGGCTTTGGCGTTTGGAATACTGATCTCGAAGCCGTCCTCGCCGGTATAGCCGGAACGCGAAATGACCACCGCCTCCCCCATCAGGTCAAACGTGCCGCAGTCCATGAAATAAAGGTCAGTCGCTGCCGGACAGACCTGTGCCATGACCGCTTTCGCCTCAGGCCCTTGCAAGGCCAGAAGGGCGCGATCACTGAGAACCTCAAACTGTGTGTCAGGCCTGAGATTTTCCTGAATCAGGCTGAAATCCTGTGCCTTACAGGCGGCATTGACCACAAGGAAAAACCCCTCCCCGTCAGGGCGTGATACCATCCAGTCATCAAGAATCCCGCCCTGTTCATTGAGCAGAAGCGCATAGCTCTGACGCCCCGCTTTGAGACGGCTGGCATCCAGCGCCGTTATGGCCTCAAGGGTAGCAACGGCCCCCTCACCATGTAATCTGGCCTGCCCCATATGAGACACATCAAACAGGCCGGCCGACGCGCGCGTCCACCTGTGCTCGGCCACAACGCCTTCATATTGCACGGGCATATCGTAACCGGCAAACGGCACCATACGCGCCCCGAGGGCCACATGGTGCGCATGTAAAATGGTGGTTTTCAAAGACGGTTCAGGCATGGCGGGACTCACAAAAGGCTTACAGGCCTGCTCCCGCAGGATAACCAATGTTTGCGCAGGGCCGTCAGACCTGTCAAGCCATATGACGTGCGCCTAAACCGGCCATGAAATGTGGATCAGACTGGCCAGCGTAAACAGCACAGACGCCGTCAGCACATTGGCCGGAACCCTGAACGGTTTTCGCTTCACACGGCTTATGATCAGGTTCAGCACCAGAACCAGCATCGGCCAGAACACGGTCAGCAATATGGTTTGCGACAGGCCGATGCGCGCGATAGACTCAAAAAACAGCATATAGGCAAAGCCGAAACTCAGGACGCCATGGACCAGAAACGGCCAGAAATACCGATATTTAAGCCGGTTCAGCTTGGCACGTTTTCCCTGCACCACCGCGTAGACTAATGTGCTCATGGCCGTGATCACCAGAGCGCTGAATAATGCCCCAAGCGTAATATGTATGGAGGCGGCATTGTGCGACACACTGCGTGCCAGAATTTCACCACCCGCCCAGGCCAGCGCCAGTGCCAGCCCGAGCATCACCCCGGTTATCTGACGCCCCTTATGAAAAGCCCCCGACAGGATCACCACAATCCCCAGACCAATAATAGCTGACACCACCGCCTCATGCAGCCCGAAAGGCTCACGAAACAGCAACACCCCCGCCATGATTGACACAGCCGGTTTGACATTGGCGAACTGAGAGGCGACCTCTGCCCTGTCGCCATAGGCCAGACTACAGAGATAATAGAGACCGGTGCCTATGGGGAAAATCAACAGGCCCATCAGGGCCACATTCGGGCTCCATGCCCCCAGTGGATTTACAAAGCCGCTTAAAGCCCAGCAGACTGTAAATCCCGCACTCAGGCAGGTCGTCAGCGCTATAAGAATCAAGAATTTCTTGTCATGGGGTGCCTGACGCAATCTCCCCAAACCGATATTCACCACCGGCGCGGACACGGCCCATAAAAGTACAGCCAATAACGCAGGCAAGATATCAGGCAAGAGACACACGCGCTCCGTCAGGTAGAGTTACGCAAAACCTACAAGGGATAACTTCGATACACATCAGTACAGGCCTATGTATTATTCACAACCATTTTCAGGTGACCTTTTTCCCGAAGTTCCGGCGGATCATAGGCTTCGGGACGCTGAATGATCTTTTGCGGCCCGAGAAAGCGTTGCCTGTACTTCGTCATCTGCGGCAGTAATGCCCCCTCAAGCTGCTCCCGCTCGATCTCAATCGCCCGGTCGGCATAGGGCAATATATTCGGATTCGGATACCTGCCCGGCGGGCTGACCAGCACCAGTTGCTTATGGGGAAAGCGTTCCTTCAGATATCGCGCCGTCGCCGCATGGTCTCCGTCGGCAGTTACCAGATAACAGACATCAAACAGATCATCCTCGGCATCGGCAGCAATCGACAAGGCCAGATTGACATCGCCCTGCTTTTCGATGGCCAGCTGCCAGCTATGGCCACAGGCATTGCAACCATCTAGCGCGGTGACATAGTGGCCGACGCGGCAGATGACACCACGGATTTTAAGGGCCTTCATATAGTCTTCGTGACGTTTGACGCCTGAGCGGTTTTGCGGCCGGAAAGCCGAGCACCAGACCACCCGCTTCACCACTTCTGACCTGAGCGCCAGCGCCTGACCCAATGCCTTAAGATCGAGCCATTTCAGATAGGGACGTTTATAGGCATCAACCGCCGTATAGAGATTGAAGCCGTCATAATAGACCGCCGCCCTCAGCCTTACGAACGGCCAGCAAAAGCGTGAACGTTTCTTCTGGACACCTGTGCGCCCTCCGATATCTGACATTCCCCCCGAACCCCGCGACGCCCCGACATTAACCCTCAGTTAACACTAAAGCCCAAGTTCAGGGTTTTGTCAGCCGGTTTTATTGATCTACGGTTTCAGGCCTGAAGCGCCGCTTCTTCGATGGCGCGATTGGCCAGAGCGTCCGCGCGTTCATTCATGACATCACCGGCATGGCCCTTGACCCATTTCCAATGGATTTTGTGCCTTTGACGCGCCGCATCCAGCCGCTTCCACAGGTCGTCGTTTTTCACCGGCTTTTTGTCAGCCGTTTTCCAGCCCCGCGCTTTCCAGCCGTGAATCCACTCCTTTATGCCCTTAAGGACATACTGGCTGTCGGCATGAAGCTCGATTTCACATGGCTCTTTCAAGGCCTCAAGCGCCTGAATGACGGCCATAAGTTCCATACGGTTATTGGTCGTTTCCGCCTCATAGCCATACAGGTCTTTTTCATGCGGCCCGAAAATGAGGATCGCCCCCCAGCCACCACGGCCCGGATTCCCCTTGCAGGCCCCGTCAGTATAGATAGTGACCTTTTTCATCAGGCGGGCTTCATAAGGCTTGGGCTTCGGTCAGCACGCGCGGCAGCTTAAAGACAACCGTCTCACGCACACCACCGGTTTCGTGAACCTCTGTCTCGAAACGCGCCCCGATAGCCGCAATCACATCGGTAATCAGGTTTTCAGGGGCCGAAGCGCCCGCAGAAATGCCCACCGTTGATACCCCTTTGAACCAGTCCCAATCGATCTGGGTGGCATCATCAATCAGATGGGCAACCTGCGTGCCGCCCCTTAAGGCCACCTCGACCAGGCGCTGAGAGTTTGAAGACTTTTTCGAGCCGATCACCAGAAACAGCTCACACTCGGCCGCCACCTGCTTCACCGCATCCTGACGATTGGTCGTCGCGTAACAGATGTCTTCCT
>JBCEBX010000215.1:0-3740 GCA_039206455.1 Asticcacaulis sp. | reverse complement strand
CCGGTCTGAACCTCGCCCTGCTCAAGACCGCTCAGTTTCAGCGTCACCCCGCCCTTGAGCTCAAGCGCCTTACCGCTCAGGCGCGCGATCTTCGCCGGTTGCGGAATGATAACGAATTCGGACGGAGCCTGATCAACCGCCCGATCAACAGAACGCGCCGTGATCTGATCATAGGCCCGTTCCGGCGTCAGCCAGACAATCTTATCTTCAGCATCCGAGGTCGCCAATCTGGCCTCATCGGTCATCGGCGCGACGAACGGCAGGTATTCGATACCGGTTTCAGGATCAATCGCCGCCCGCGTGGCCTCGATGACACGCGCCTCAAGCCCCTCAGACGCGACATAGATGTTCGGCATAGGATAATAGCGTGAATAATAGTTGCCACGGCTGAGAAGCTTCAGAACATAGGTCTTACCGCCCTCAAGCTTCGCGCCCGTCTTAGGCGTAAACCGGTTGAGATCACCATTGATCCACTGCCAATCGAACTGATCACTCGTCACCTCAACGATGGGCGCAACATGCGAAATATAGAATGACCAGTCGCCGTCACCGGAAAACCCTTCAGGCAGGGTCAGGCGGATTTCCCCGAGGAAACATCTGCCGTCATCGGCACATTTGGTATTGCGGTTATCGAGGATGGTGTGGACATAACCAGTCTTCGCCCCCAGCAGATCAAGGTCAGCCTGCGACGCCGCCTGTACCCCTGAGGCCATCAGAAATACGGTCGCCATCCCCGTCAATCCTAAGGATTTAAAGCTATTGCGCATCAGGTACTGGGGGGCAAAATGCCGCATTATGTCACTCCCGTAATATCATATTTCGGGTATTTGCGGGGCAATTGATGAAAAAATCAAGCCATAAATGTCAAATTTGATATAGATTGGTATTTTTTTGGTTCTTACCATGCGGCACTGCAAGCCGTGTTATGGCCTGATTGTCAGTGAATCATAAATGGTTCAACATGGCTGCACATTCAAATCGCCCGTTATGCAAACA
This sequence comes from Asticcacaulis sp., assembly GCA_039206455.1. Classification (GTDB taxonomy): domain Bacteria; phylum Pseudomonadota; class Alphaproteobacteria; order Caulobacterales; family Caulobacteraceae; genus Asticcacaulis. The sequence continues at coordinate 2,744 of JBCEBX010000215.1, read as the reverse complement.
TGAATAATCGAAAATGATCGCCTTAACGCTTGAGACCATAGATCAGGAAACCGACTGCGTTACAGCCCGATTCCCATTAGATATTTCAGATTTGAATGAGCTTATTGGCTTGTCAGCATCATCACTGCCCGACACAGCTTTCAGCGAAGACGCCGAAGAGGAAGATGACCATGCTCTGTCTGAGATAGCGCTTAAACAAGTGTATGAACGTTATGTAGGTGATCGTCCACCTTCGGATGCGCCCCTCACTGGCATACTACGCCGAAGACACCGGATCGATAATCTGTCTTATTTTATACACACCAATGGTGAGTTGCCGTTGATGCTAATGGGAACTAAGCCTCTGGCATGCTTTTGTTTTGGCGCTGGAGAAGAGGAGGCGCAACATTCCGTTCTCCGTCCCTTTGCCCCGCACGTCGAAAATGGCACTTTCCTCAAATATGATTTCTCCATTCAAACAGATATGGGTTGTTGCATAAATTACATCACTTACAGCCTGAAGGGTGAAGAGTGGCGTGCCAAAGCTATGGAGTTGCTCAAAAGGTCTGGACGTTTATCCGGCTGGAATGAAAGTCTGGAGCGCTTGGAAGGCAGCCTGTTAGGTTACACTGATGCGCAAAACGACGAATATCTGGCGCGCATTTACAGGCCTCAAAAGACATAAAAAATCCCCGCCGTTTCCAGCGGGGATCATCCTTATTCTCCCTCCTGCTTTGCGGGAGGGTGTCATCGCGCAAAGCGAGATGACGGGAGGGTCCTCACAAAAGAAGACACCTCTCCGCCACGCTTTGCTCGGCCCCTCCCCATACGCACGCACAGGGAGGAAAGTACTTTAGAAGTCGGTCGAGAGACTGAAGGAAACGCTCTGACCGAGTTTGTAATTATTGATGTTCACCTTGCCATTGCGGTCCTGATATTCCTCATAGTCCGTATCCAGAAGGTTACGCACTTCAAAGCCGAAGTTCAGGTCACGACCAAAGGCGTCAAAGCCCTTGCGGTAAACGAAATCAAGCATGGCCCCCGGCTTTTGCATATAGTCAGGATAGCCCGGCTTACCGCGTGCCGAGATACGTTCGGACACATAGGTCAGCAACAGCGTGGCCGTCGAACTTGCTTCAGAATCCTGCCAGCCAAATTGCAGATTGGCGACATGCTCGGACTGCCCCTGAAGGCGCGACCCGTCGATGATATAGTTCAAAGCCGGTGTCGGCAGCCCCTTGTTGGCCGCCGTATAGACGACATCACTGCTTGATGCCGACACCTCCGAATCCGTCCAGGTATAGTTCGCCGCCACCAGCCAGCGCTTGGCGTCAAAGAACCCACCGCTTACCGGTGAATCAAACAGGCCCTTATAGTCAAACTCAAGGCCATAGAGCGTGGCTTCGGGGGCATTGATATAGGACTGCTGGCCTTCACCGGAACCGGTATCAAGGATTGTGGCCTCAACCGGCTTGTCCAGCTTCTTGTAGAAGAAACCTGAGGTGAAATGCACGCCCGCATCATAGTACCACTCATAGCGAACATCGAAATTGGTGATTTCAGTGTCTTTAAGGTACGGATTACCGGCAAACAGGCGATCCTGCTCCGGATCAAGATATTGCTGCGGCGCCAGTTCACGGAACTGCGGGCGACCAATGGTCTTCGAGATACCGCCGCGTAACTGCATGTTGTCGCGGAAATTCCATGTCACCGTCGCCGAAGGCAGCACATAGCTTTCCTCGAACGGGTCAATGACATCCGGTGCCGGATCATTGGCAAACAGCGACAGCACCGCGATTTCCTGCGTTGCCTTTTCATAGCGCAGTCCCGCCGCCAGACGTACCAGCGGCACGACCTCGATATCGGCCTTCACAAACGCCGCATCCACTTTAAGACTACCTTCATAGGCCGCCGCCCCGTCCGAACCGGTCACTTCGGTCAGCACCAGACGATCCGGCCCGATGTTGAAATCGGCCAGCAGGAAGTCAACGCGGGTATATTGCGCCTGTTGCGGCAGGGAACCGAGATAGCTGAACTGACGGCTTTCGGCGGCGCGGGTATTTTCCAGACGGTCATAGCCCCCGCTGATATTGCCGGTACGACCATTGCCGAAATCGACATCGCGCGTCAGGGTGAAACCACCACTGGTCACTTCGTCAGTCAGGTTCGAGAAATCGGTACGGTTACGCACACGCGACGCGTCGTGATACCAGAAACCGTCACGATCCTGTGCATAGGTGATGGTCTTTTCGTAAGGCACATCGCGCGTAGTGCGCGCATAGGACGCCCGCCAGTTCAGCTTCCACAGATCATTAAGCTGATGCGTACCGGTCAGTTGTGTCGTCGCCAGTTGACGCGCATACCAGCCGGTCTGATCCCGACGACGCTCTTCACCGGCCCCGCCGCTATAGCCTTCGCGCACCTGTGTGCGTTTCGTAGTGTTGCGGATAAACAGGTTCGTCCACTGGATGTTGTGGCCGTCGCGCACAAACCCGAGACCCAGTAAGCCGTTCAGGCTGACATTGTTTTCGGTCGTGGCATATTCATAGTCGTCATAAACATGCAGGGCATTTTGCTGATCGATTTCACCGGTCTGCTGAATGCCGGTACGCGTCTTCCAGCCGTTGGAAAAGTCAATCAGACCGATCAGCCCCAACTCGCCGCCCGCCACATCAAAGCCGCGCCCGCCCGCCAGATTAAGGCTGAAATTGGCCGGAATCGCATCGCTCTGCTGAATGAGATTGAGCGGCGCATTGGTCAGGCTG
>JBCEBX010000214.1:0-3745 GCA_039206455.1 Asticcacaulis sp. | reverse complement strand
ATCCGGCCAATGCGCGGTTATTGCTGACCGATGCTGGTGGCTACAGGTTGCAGTTTTGATATGAGAGTTTTGCGCTCAACGTCTTTATTAATATTAGCCACCAGCTTTCTGATGGCGGGGGGATGTGAAAGAGCTGCTGAGCCGCAAAGCCTTGCTGGTGAGTATAGATTCGGAAGCGGCGCGTCGGAAGAGATTTTAATTCTGAGGGCCGACGGGACAGCTAGTCTGAAGAAAGGATCTTCGGAAGAGGCGTTTATCTGGACATCGCAGCCAGAAAATCATGACTGCCTCAGACTTAGATTCAATGGGGTAGTTACAAATACCGAGTGGAACCCATGCGCCAATAGCGTAATATTTAAGGATGATGTTTTTATAACTCATCCGTATGATCCTGAATGGTTTTATCGCAAAACTAATTAGGCAAGAAATATGACTTCCGATATCATCATTGTCTGGGTAGTCGTAGGGTTGGTGGTCGGCATGAAGATCGGCATCTTTCTGGTTATCCGGCACCTCTCACGCAAGCCCCCGAAAGCCCCTAAAGGTTAAGCGTCACCTGTATCGGTGCGTGATCTGAGGGCCGTTCCCATTCGCGCACCGTATCGTGGATGATGGCCGAGGCGGGCGCGGTCAGCCGGTCACGCAGGCCCGGATTGAGCAGGATGTGATCCAGCCTTAGGCCGCGATTGGATTTGCGGAAATCTGCTGAACGATAAGACCACCAGCTAAAGATTTTTTCAGGGTTCGGGTAGGCGTCGCGGAACGGATCATAGAGTTCGCCAGCGGTGACGAAATTATCAAAGGCCTCAAGCTCGGGCGGGGTATGGCTGACGACGCGTAGCATCTGACGGTGGCTCCAGACATCAAACTCACCGGGGGCGATATTCAGATCACCGGCAATCAGCAGCGGTTGATCTTTCGGGCGTTCATTCAGGGTGCGCGTAACGCGCTCATAGAACTCGAGCTTATGGTCGAACTTATCGTTCAGTGCGCGGTCAGGAATGTCGCCACCGGCGGGGATGTAGAAGTTCCAAATTTCCACGCCTTTGACACTCACGGCTTGACAACGGGCTTCGGAACGACGGCAGTGGGTCGGCGTTTCCAGCGTATCAAACGGATGCTTCGACACCAGCGCCACGCCGTGCCAGCCCTTTTGACCTGTCACCAGAATGTGCGGATAGCCCATATCGATGAAGGCCTGATGCGGGAACTCCGGTGACTGGCACTTAATTTCCTGAAGGCATACGACATCGGCGTCGGCCTGTTGAAGAAAGCGGGCAACCTGTTCAATCCTGAGGCGAACCGAGTTGACATTCCAGGAGACGACCGAAAGACGCATAATTTACCTTACAGGTTGAAAATCACAAAAAAGACCCGACCGGTTTTCGCCGATCGGGCCAGATTTTGGCACATAACACGAAGAGATAAAGGGAAAAACGCAACACCAGAGATCAACCGCCGTAAATCTCATTGTGTGAATTATGACACTCTGAGGAAAAAAATCAATGCACAAAAATGTGTTCTCTGGCGATTCCTGAATTATTTTACGCCTTTTGGTTTATTAAGAATAAACAGATCGGCCTTCGGGTTTACATTCGTTTTAAAACTCAACAGCTTAACGCGCGTGGCTTTGTTCTGGGCATCGGTTACCGTCCATTCGCCAAGCGTTAAAGCGCCGCCTTTTGTTTTTTCAATAAAATTCAGCGTGATCGAGCCTTCGACCTCTTTGCGGCGGTCGCGGGCCTTAAGACGGAAGCCATCGCTGGTCGAGGTGACTTCGGTGATGATCACGCCCTGATCGAAGCGGATGTTCTTCGACAGGAACAGAGACAGGGGCGTCAACTCAAGCGGGTACTGATCGAAGGACTTCAGGCGCGGGTCCCACATATTGACGCGCTTGCCGTCGGCAACAACAACCATCGAATAGGGGGCATCATATTCAAAGCGGATCTTACCCGGACGGGACAGCCACCAGTCGCCCTGAGTGACGCGGCCCTTGAAATCGGTCTGCTGGAAACGGCCCGATCCGGTGGTCAGGGATTGCAGATATGATTGCGCCCGCGTGATGCGTGCCTGATCTTCGGCCTTGAACTTCGGTTGGCTGATGAAGGGTTGGGTCGGGCTTCGGCGTGCCAGTGCCGGTGGGGCCAGCGCAACGGCGGTCAGTGACAGAAGAAGTGTGCGTTTGGTCAGGTCGGTCATGGAGGTTCCCTTGGAGGACACTGTTATATGGCTCAGACCTTAAACTGCCAAGATGACCGATATTAGGCGCTAAACTAAATGTAAAATGAATGGCTTACTTAGGCTTATGCGCGACGCATTCGATTTCCATCGCCGCCCCAAGCGCCAGGGCTGTGACTTCGAAAGCGCTGATGACGGGCAGGGGGCGTTTTGTCAGGTGTTCGGCAAGTAATTGATTGAAGCGTGCGGATTGTGAAATATCGGTCAGCATGACCTTAAGCGCGGTGAGGGAATCAAGCCCCAGATTAAACCGCGCCAGTGACGCTTCGACATTGGTCATCATCTGAGCAAATTCAGCGTCAAAGCCCTGTGCCAGATGACCGTCATCATCATCGCCTATATGACCCGACAGATAGATGGTGTTGCCAATCTGGACGGCCTCGGAAAAGGCGGCCTCAAACGGATAGGCGTAGAATTCAGGCTCGGTCACCGGCATTATATCCCCGGCGGTGGGCCGACAAGAATATCGCGCTTGCCGACATGGTTAGCTGGGCCAACCACGCCTTCCATCTCCATCTTCTCCATCAGCGAGGCGGCGCGGTTATAGCCGATCTGTAGCTTGCGCTGGATGTAGCTGGTTGAGGCCTTGCGGTCGAAGGTAACGAAATAGACGGCCTTGTCATAAAGGTCATCACCTGAACCGCCGCCTTCGCCCATGCCGCCTTCTGCGCTGCCTTCGTCATCGCCACCGGCAGTGATGTCCTCAAGATAGTTTGGCGTGCCTTGTTCGCGCAGATATTGCGCCACGGCTTCCACCTCGCCATCCGAAACGAACGGGCCGTGCAGGCGGGTGATGCGGCCACCACCGGCCATAAACAGCATGTCGCCCTGACCGAGGAGCTGTTCGGCACCCTGTTCCCCAAGAATTGTGCGGCTGTCGATCTTTGAGGTGACCTGAAAGGAAATACGGGTTGGGAAGTTAGCCTTAATCGTACCGGTGATAACATCGACCGAAGGCCGCTGGGTGGCCATGATCAGGTGAATACCGGCGGCACGTGCCATCTGCGCCAGACGCTGCACCGCGCCCTCGATGTCCTTACCGGCCACCATCATCAGATCGGCGACCTCGTCGATGATGACGACGATGAACGGCATAGGTTCGGGCACCATTTCCTCGATCTCAAAGATCGGTTGCCCGCCTTCGTCAAAGCCGGTCTGTACCTTGCGCACAAAGTTCTTGCCTTCGGCCGTGGTGGCCTTGGCGCGCTCATTGAAGCTGGCGACGTTACGCACGCCGATTTTCGACATGCGGCGGTAACGGTCTTCCATCTCCTTGACCGTCCATTTCAGCGCCACCACGGCCTTTTTCGGATCGGTCACGACAGGGGCAATCAGATGCGGAATGCCATCATAGACCGACAGTTCCAGCATCTTTGGGTCAATCATGATGAACTTGCACTGTTCCGGATCAAGGCGGTACAGAATCGACAGGATCATGGCATTGACCCCGACCGATTTACCCGAACCGGTTGTACCAGCGATCAAAAGGTGCGGCATCTTGGCG
>JBCEBX010000213.1:3046-3756 GCA_039206455.1 Asticcacaulis sp. | reverse complement strand
GACCTCAGCTATGCCCGCGTCACACTCACCTATGCCCCCTGGCTGGGCTATCATGCACCCTCAACCGAACTGGTACGCGACCGGATGGGCTTTACCGCCCTCAACCATTCGCCCGAAGCCGTTGATTTCTTAGGCACCCATATTCCCGCCAACACCAGCGGCGCGGCAGCCCTGAAAACCGCGCTCGATACCCTGTTCAACCATCCCAATACCGGCCCGTTTTTCGCCAGACAGATGATCCAGAGACTGATCACCTCCAATCCGTCTCCGGCCTATGTCGGGCGGGTGGCCGCGGCCTTTGCCAATAATGGCTCAGGCGTGCGCGGTGACCTTAAGGCCGTGTGGCGCGCCATCCTCACCGATACCGAAGCCCGCACCCTGAACACTGACCCCAACGGCGGCAAGGTGCGCGAGCCTATGGTGCGCTTCGTGCAACTCGTGCGCACCTTTGGCCACACCTCGACCAATGGCCAGTATGAGGTCTATGACACCTCCTCAAGCGATAACGGTCTGGGCCAAAGCCCCGTCCGCTCGCCTTCGGTGTTCAATTTTTTCAGGCCGGGCTATGTGCCGCCCAATACGGCACTGGCCACTGGCGGACAGGTCGCGCCGGAATTCCAGATTCATAACGAAACCACCACAGCCGGATATATCAACTTCCTGAACTGGTTTATCCCGTGGGGCTATAACGATGTGCGCATGACCTATAC
>JBCEBX010000213.1:0-3036 GCA_039206455.1 Asticcacaulis sp. | reverse complement strand
CCTATACCGACCTCAGCCGCACCACCGATGCCACAGCGCTGGTTGACTGGCTGAATATGAAATTCACCGCCAATCAATTGTCTTCTGACACACGCACCATCATCCGCGATGCCATTAACACCATGCCTTCGGGGTCGGATGATGAGAAACGCCGACGTCTGCACGCGGCAACGCTTCTGGTGATGGCCTCACCGGAATATCTGGTGCAAAAGTAAGGGGACGCGGACATGCATATCGACAAAACCAAAGACATTACCCGCCGCGTCATGATGCGCCGCGCCCTGGGTCTGGCCATGACCGGCTCAGCCCTGCCTCTGGCGATGAATCTGGCCGCTTTCGGCGAAGCCGCCGCCTTCGACAACAGTGACTATAAGGCGCTGGTCTGCGTCTTCCTTTATGGCGGCTCGGATCACAACAACACGCTGATCCCCTATGACCTCGATAATTATGACCGCTATCATGCCATCCGTGGCGGCGGCCCCGGTCGTACCGCCGGTCATATTGCTGTCGCCCGCGCCGACCTGAGCGCCACCGCTCTGACGCCTCTGGTGTCACAAACCCTGACCGATGATCTGCGCTATGCACTCAATCCGCAGATGACCGGCCTGAAATCCCTGTTTGACGCCGGAAAAGCCGCCATTCAGCTTAATGTCGGGCCATTGATGACGCCCCTGACTCTGGCGCAGTTCAACAGCCCCAACCGTGTGCTCTATCCCCTGCCGCCTAAGCTGTTTTCCCACAATGACCAGCAATCGGTCTGGCAGTCTCTGGCGTCCGAAGGCTCAACCATTGGCTGGGGCGGACGCATCGGTGATCTGGCACTCTCAAGCAACAACCGCTCGATCCTGACCTGTATTTCCGCGGCCGGCAATGCGGTCTTTGTCTCGGGCGATCAGGCCCTGCAATACCAGATCAGCCCCAATGGGGCCGTGGCCATCAACCCGCTTCAGACCGGTCTTTATGGCTCTCAGGCCGCCGGAGACGCCCTGCGCACCCTGATCACCCGCACCAGTTCCCATGTGCTTGAGGACGAATTTACCAAGGTCACGCGGCGCTCCATCGAAATGGAGGGCATCGTCAATGCCGCCCTGTCTCCGGTTAGCCTCAATACGGCCTTTCCGGCTAATAATTCACTGGCGGCGCAGATGCGTATCGTCGCCCGACTGATTGGGGCGCGAAATACATTAGGCGCTAAACGTCAGGTGTTCTTTGTCTCGCTGGGCGGATTCGATAACCACGATCTTCTGATGGAAAACCATCCGGCCCTGATGCGTCAGGTGTCCGATGCCATGACCGCCTTTTACAACGCTACGGTCGAACTGGGTGTCGCCAACAAGGTGACCGCCTTTACAGCCTCTGATTTCGGACGCACCCTGTCATCAAACGGTAACGGGTCGGATCACGGCTGGGGCAGTCACCACTTTGTCGTTGGCGGCGCGGTCAATGGCGGGCGCTACTTCGGCACCGCACCGCACATATCCATCACCAGCGATGATCAGGTCGGTCAGGGACGCCTCCTGCCCTCCACCTCGGTCGATCAGATGGGCGCGACACTGGCCCGCTGGTTCGGGGTATCGAATTCGGAACTGCCGACGGTTCTGCCCAATATTGGCCGCTTCGGATCGTCAAACCTCGGCTATTTCAGTTAACCGGGTTTAACCCTTTCTCTCAGCACGCCCTTAAACATTCCGGCCTATTCTAAAGCGGACGGATAGGGCGCCGTCGAATGGGATAAGTGGTCATGTCTGCGTTTAATATAGCTGCTGCGGGCGCACTAAATGCGTCGCAGGCCTTTGCCTCATCGGCAGGCCGAATTGCCGCCAATGCCGGCAAGAATGATGTCTTAAGCGACTTCGTCGATCAGATCGAAGCGCGCCATGCCTTTGAGGCCAATGTACAGGTGTTGAAATCTGCCGATGACATGGTCGGACAGTTGCTGAATATTAAGGCCTGATCTCAGGCAACCTTTACGGTGCGGATAGAAAACAGTGACACCAGCTTGGAGACACCGGGCATGGTCGACAACACATCGCGGTGCACATCCTCATAGGACAGGCTTTCGCGCAGCACGATCTTCAAAAGATAGTCCGCCTCACCTGACATCAGGTGACATTCTTCTATGGCCGTTATCTGAACCACGGCCTTTTCGAATTTTTCAAAGGTTTCGCGGCGCTGATCCTGCAAGGTGACATGGACAAAAACCACACCCTGCTTGCCCTGAACGCTTTCGGCAATGACGGCACGATACCCGGCAATCACGCCGCGTTGCTCAAGCAGCTTGACCCGCCGGTGCGCCGCAGACGGCGACAAACCAACCTTTTCACCCAGTTCCGCCGCCGTGGCGCGGGCATCCGCCCGCAAAACCTTGATGAGTTCACGGTCAAACGAATCGAGATCGGAAAATTTATCGTTCCCAGCCATGAAATTGAGATTATATGCGGCCATGGCGCGCCACAAGAGACAATTTTAACCCAAAAGCCCCCTTCGGGTCATTTTGTTGCGTTTTCAGTCCGCATAACGCTGAACATGGGCAATAAAGGCATCCAGCCACCCCTGAAGGAAATCACGGCTCTTGTCACCCACATGCCCGTCCTCAGTCAGAAGACTGTCGGTGGCCTGCAAAAAGGCTTCAGGTTGCCCAAGGGTCGGCGCATCCAGATAGGCCAGAATATTACGCAGATGCTGCTGCGCCAGAGACGTGCCAATGGCCCCGACCGACACCCCTAAAACCCCGGCTGGTTTACCCGCAAAGGCGCTCTGCCCATAGGGTCGCGACGCATGATCTATGGCATTTTTCAATACCCCCGGCACCGAGCGGTTATATTCCGGCGTAACGAACAAAAGCCCGTCCGCCGATTTGATCTCACGCTTGAGGCGCAAAACCGCCTCGGCCTGATTGCCGTCATCGTCCTGATTATAGAGCGGCAGATCATCAATGCGCAGGAATTCGAAACTCACAGTATCCGGCCCCAGCTTAACCAGCGCCTCAGCCAGCTTGCGGTTAAACGAGTCCTTGCGAAGGCTGCCGACAAGGAC
>JBCEBX010000212.1:2551-3767 GCA_039206455.1 Asticcacaulis sp. | reverse complement strand
GGCAATCACCGCCGCCATAGCGGACGGGGCTAAAACGGTCGATGAGATCAGCGATGTGACCACCGCAGGCACCTCATGCGGTTCCTGTAAGGGTGAATTGAAACAATGCTTGCTGAAGCATGCCAAAAAGAAGGAGCTGGCCGATGCCTGAGGGTTTTGTGACACTTACCGGTGCCGGGCCGGGTGATGCCGATCTTCTGACGCTGGGGGCTTTGAAGGCGCTCCAGTCTGCGCAGGCGCTTTTGTATGATGCGCTGGTCAGTGAGGATATTCTGGCACTGGCCCCTGAGCGCTGTGTGAAAATCTGTGTCGGCAAACGCGGAGATCGTCTGAGCGTGCCTCAGGATAAAACCAATGCCCTGATGGTGCGTCTGGCGCGGAAAGGCCTGCATGTGGTGCGGCTCAAAGGCGGCGATCCGTCCGTGTTCGGACGGGTGGGCGAGGAGCGTGACTATCTTGAGGCGCACGGTATTGCACATAAGACCTTAGCCGGTGTGACGGCAGCCTCTGCGGCGGCAGCGCAGTTTGAGGTGCCGTTGACTCATCGCGGGGAAGCGCGTTCCGTAACCTATCTGACAGGGCGCACCAAGGACGGGTCAGTTGACCTGAAAGACTCGGTGGTCTGTGATCCGGAAATGTCGCTGGTCTTTTATATGTCGTCGCATAATGCCGCTCATATTCAGGCGCGTTTGCAGGCCGTGCGTGGCGGGGCTGTGCCGGTACTGATTGTCGAAAACGCCGGTCGCCGCGCGGCACGCGCGGTGAAAGGCACATTGGCACAATTGTCAACATTGGTGCAAAGCGCCGCCTTTGACGGGCCAGTGCTGATCGGGGTCGGGTCGGTGTTTGCCCGCGCGCGGGTGCCGTTTAGCGCCTTAGCAGACCAACCAGATTACACGGCTTGTGACGGGCGTCTAGCTGCTCACGGATAACCTTGTCCCAGCCATCGGCACAGGCATTTTCCGAACCGGGCAGGCAGAAGATCAGCACCTTTTCGGGTGTGATACCGGCGGTGGCGCGTGAGGACAGGGTAGAGGTGCCGATGCTCTGGAAACTTAGGGCATGAAACAGGGCTGAGAAGCCGTCAATGCGTTTGGCAAACAGGGGTTCAAGGGCTTCGGGGGTGACATTGTGTTCATGCAGGCCCGTGCCGCCGTTGGTCACAATGACCTGCGCCTTGCCGTCTTCGATCCACCTGAGAACCTGAGCCTTCAGG
>JBCEBX010000212.1:0-2541 GCA_039206455.1 Asticcacaulis sp. | reverse complement strand
GGCCACCTGATCGTGGGGTAAAAGTGCGCGTTCAGCGAGGATATGTCCGGCAGCGGTGATGCGTTCAGCCAAAAGTGTGCCTGAGGTATCGGTGTCCGGCGTATGGCGATCCGAGACCGTCAGGACGGCGATATTTAGCGGCGTAAAGGGCCTATCTTTCGTATGGGTGGCTTTGGACATGGGTCAGCTTTCTATGGTGCGGGTGCGGCGGTCGATCATCAGGAGCGACAAAAGGATCAGGAAGGCGAAAGCCATTAGTCCCAGTGAGAGGATATGGGCTTCGTTCCAGTTCAGTTGCTCGACAGCCTGATAGATGCGGATGGACAGAACTTCGGTCTTACCGGGAATGGAGCCGCCGATCATCAGAACCACGCCAAATTCGCCGATAGTGTGGGCAAAGACCAGAATGGCGGCGGTGATAAAGCCGCGTTGTGACAGGGGCAGGATGACTTTGAAAAAGGTTTGCCAGCGTGAGGCCCCAAGTAGTTTCGCCATTTCCAGCGGTTGTTTTCCCATAGCCTCAAAGGCGTTGCGGATTGGTTGTACAGCAAAGGGCAGGGAATAAAACAGTGACCCGATCACCAGACCGGTAAAGCTGAAGGCGAGTGTATTAATGCCGAAGGGTCTGAGGATAAACATAAGCGGGCTGTGCGGCCCCATCGCAATCAGAAGATAAAACCCGAGCACGGTCGGTGGCAGTACAATCGGCAGTGCGGTCAAGGCACCGACGCAATCGCGTACAGGGCCTCTGCCCTGTGATAACCACCAGGCCAGAGGTGTCGCCAGAACGAGCAAAAGCGGCGTCGTAACCGCCGCCAGTGCCAATGTGACGCGTACCGCTTCCCACATATATTACTTCACCTCATAGCCTTGTGCGCGAATGATCTTGCGCGCTTCGGGACTTTTGAGGAAGCCCATATAGGCGCGCGCGGCGGTATTATTTTCACTGCGTTTCAGCCACACCGCCTGCTGGTCTATGGGGGAATAGTCGGAGGCGGGCACGAGCCAGTACATCCCTTCGTTACGTCCTTTTACCTGTGAGAGGGCAACAAACCCCATATCGGCGGCGCGGGTTTTCACGAAACCATAGGTCTGGGCGATGTTGCCACCCTTGACAATTTTTGGCGAAATTTGTCCAAAAAGGGCGTGTTTTTTCAGCACCTCTTCTGCCGCTACCCCATAGGGCGCGGTCAGCGGATCGGCTATGGCCAGACGGTTGAAACGCCCGGCCTTAAGCCCATTGAGGTTGACGTCTGTGCGCGATTTATCCCCGCTCCATAAGACCAGACGGCCATAGGCATAGGTAAAGCGCGAGCCTTTGACCGTCAGATTCTGTTGTTCGAGCCAAAGGGGCCGTTCGGCATCGGCGGACAGAAACACATCAAAGGGCGCGCCTTGATGAATCTGCGTCGCCAGTTGACCGGAGGAGCCAAAGCTGTGGGTCACACGATGGCCGGTCCGGCGTTCAAAGGCTGTGCCGAGGGTTTTCGCGGTTTCGGTGAAGTTGGCGGCGACGGCCACCCTGATTTCAGCGGCCTGCCCAAAGGCTGGCCACACGAAACACAGGGCCAGCAGCAGGTTTAACAGAATCCGACGGTTTGGCTTCATTTGGCAACCTTTATCACGGATATATCCTTAAGCCATTTGACGTGGCGCGGGCCGGTGCGGGTATCTTTGGCCGATACCATGCCGATCAGGCCGCTGTCCTTATCCAGAGGCTTGCCGTCTACCTCATAGAAGACGATGATGGAATCGCCCAGTGGGCTGTTGGCGATTTCCTGATAGGAAAAGACCACCTTGTAGTCATCGCTGGCCGTGGCGACCACAACCGTTTTCTTGAGATCATTATGGCCCGGTGCCGTAGGGACGGCCTTGGCCAGAATGTCTTTCAGCTTCACCCCCTTGACGTTTTTTAACCGCCTGACGGTAACGCCGTGGTGGTTGGTGATGGGAATGTCCTTAACCGTTACGACCGGCAGTTTTTTCAGTTCAGGAACGGTGAGGTTGAGCTTGTTTTTAACCGCACCGGAAACGGTGATCGAACGGGTGACATATTTGCTGGTGTCGCCGGTCGGGCCATGCGCCAGAACCGGTGTGGCCAGCAGGCAGAGGAGTGAGGCAATCAGGATACGCATCGGTGGTGTCCTTAGAAATCATAACGCAGATTGATGAAACCGGTGCGACCGGCTGCGGGGAAGCCGTCGGCAAGCTGATAGTTTTTGTCCGTCAGGTTGTTGACGCCGCCTTCAAGGGCCAGACCTTCGGTGACGCGGTAACGCACCTTGAGGTTAGCTGTGGTGAAGCCGTCGATGCGTACCGTATCCGATGACCAGCGTTTGGAATTGTGTTCGACAAAACCGACGATTTCCAGCGCATCAAATGGTGTTGCCACGGCTTCGACGGTCAGCTTATGGCTCGGGATATCGGTGATGCGTGTCGCCGGATGGCTGAGGTTTTCCATCTTCAGGCCGGTATAGTTGGTGGCGACCTCAAGCCATGAGGTGACGGGATGGCGCAGGCTTATTTCAAGCCCGCTCATGC
>JBCEBX010000211.1:0-3779 GCA_039206455.1 Asticcacaulis sp. | reverse complement strand
CCCCTACCCCAGAGATTTCGTCGTCATGGGAGATGTCGAATTTGGCGGGCAGCCGTTTAATCAAGTGATCAATAGGCCACCGGAATCACAATGGGTTCGCGGGGGCTGGGGTCTGGTGAGCCGCAATCGTGTCGGTTTCAACTGGGGCTTCAAGTGCACCTTGACTGCGACCTGGACAGACCAGCCGGTCACTCTGGGCAAGCCAGTCCTGTCAAACCGCCCGTCCGATCTGATACGCAAAGACCGTGTACTCCCGTCTTCACAGCCGCCGCTGGTGAAGCTTCCTGACGGCAGCTACATCAGCGATGTCGACGGCAAGCGCGAAAATATTGTCTTCAAACTGGGCAGTACGCACCGTATCAACGGCAAGGGGTTGTCAGGTGGCACGGCCGGATGGATTCTCGGGACGACCTATGGCGGCTCGATGCTCCAGATCGTCAGCGAAAGCGACACGCAACTGGTGGTGAAGGTCACCGAGGTGTCGGGCGCGCAAACCCGCTGGCCCGCCAATCAGTTGCCGCGTAAGGAAAGCAGCACGGTGCGTGTGCGCATAGAGGCCAAGCACGGCAAGCGCGTCTTCCAGTTCAGCTTGCCCCGTTCGGTCTATGACTGCAAACGCACAGAGCCGAACTGTCTGGGCAACTGAGGCCATCTCACGTGACGATGTCTGCGGCGGAGACCTTACGTGCGGGCCACAACAGCAACAGCCCCAAAACAAGGAAAAACCCTGCAAAGCCGATGGCCAGCAGCGGCTCGAACCATAAACGCCAAAAATCCGCAGGCAAGGCGGCCTGCGGGTCATCCGGCAGATAGGCGACCTCTAGTGCCTGCCGGTCTTTAAGCGCCAGAAATTCGAACTGCGTTTTGTAGGCGGCATTGACCAGACGCCCATCAGCCGTTTCAAAGGCTATCAAGGCATGGCGTACGGTGCTGCGCCGTCCTGTCCGCTTCACCTCCCATGCACTTATAACCTCGGCCTGAGACCGCACCGCCCCCTCAAGAAAACTTCGGCGCTCGTTGATCAGGCCCACGCCGAACCACAGAAAGGCGCATTGGGCTATGACCATGCCACCGATCAGCCAGCGCCCGAAGGTTTTGTTCAGGCTCACCGGAGCGGTATGCCACGCGGGCCGTTGATATTCAGCGTAACGCGATAAATGGATTCACACTGCGACGCGCCCGGATAAAGCGTCCACGGGGCCGATCGCCTGCGCTGCACTCCCCAGTCGATCATGATATTATCGCCGTCCCAGCGGTGGCTGTACTGGCCAAAGCCGGTATAGCGTATCTCGCCGACATCCGTGTTGACGTAAGATTCAAGCTTCGGATACCAGACGTCGAAACTGTGAACCCAGAAACCGGGCTTGAGGTTCAGCCGCGTCGTATCAATACGGTCGGTGCCTGGCTGAAAACAGGCGTCATTGGCCCCTTGTTCGACATAGCGCCTTATGGTCGCACCATTGGCAGTATTGGTCACCGTATCGGCAAACCGGCCCTTGGGATAGCCCAGAACCCCTGCCGGAAACACCGTCAGCCTGTGCTCCTCACGCGCGGCATAGAAACCATTGGTGCGGTTTTCGAGCGCGTTCGCCCCGACCGGCCCGACCACCAGTGTTACCTTCGGCACATCCGGCACGCCGGACAGGTCGGCAGGGATTTCGGCATAGATGCGCTCATCCGACCAGTGCAGAATATTAAGCGCAATGGACTTACCGAGCGCATTTTCCTTGAGGAACACCGTGCCCTTACGCGTCCCGAAACCCTTGCCGCGAATCTGGTATTGCCCGCCCGGTTCATAACGCCCGTTGTCCAAGCCATCAATGCGGGCAATATGCGGGCCGGTGATCGTAAACGGCACTGTGATCGTGGCAATCGTTTTCGTTTTGGCGTTGGCAGCGGCTACCCGCGCTTTTTGCTGCGCCGCATTTTCCTGTCGTCGCGGATGCATCAGGCGTTGTGGTGCCCGCGCCTCCAGCCGTGATACCGGCTCAAGCTGCCTCGCCTTGTACTGCTCAAGCTTTTTGGCATCCGCCGTCACAACCGCCTTCGGCGCGGTCTTGAGGGTTGGTCTGGGTGACGCGCTCTGGGCCAAAGCCGCAAACGGAGCCAAGGCCACACACCCACTGAACAGCAACGACACGGTATATGGTTTCATGTAAATTCCCGCAATTAACACTACAGGGATTTACGATAGCCATCCGACACGCACGGCTGTCATCCTTCAGATTAAGGAGGCGCAGAAATAATCACATCTCGTCACGCTTGAGGGCTGGCAGGGCAAGCTGTGCCATCAGCGCCAGCAACTCCCCCTGATGCCTTACGTCCGCCTTCGCCAGAATACTGGAAATGTGCGATCTCACCGTAGATAGCCCAATGGCATATAGTGCGGCCACTTCCTGCGCCTGAAGCCCCTTACCCAGAGCGACCGCGACACGGGCCTCAGCCGCCGTCAAACCAAAAACACTGATCAGATGGTCTGCCTGATGCACCTGTGCCTCAACCGGCTTGAGGAGTATCAACGCACATTTACCGCCGTCCGCTCCCTCAGGGGACGCAAAGGGGCTGACATGCGCCGTCACCATCGCGCCGGTATCCTCAGGCGTGCGCAGGGTGACATAGCCGCTTTGGCCAATAGCCGCATTACTGGCGCCAGCCAGAAGCTGATCCCACTGCACCCGACAATCAGGCCGGCGCACATAAAGTTCACCGCGCATACAGCGGAACACCCCATCCGCTCTTGACACAATACGGTCGCCCAGACGGTTAGCGTACTGCAACCGCCCCTGAGCATCCACCAGTATCGCCCCTATCGACAGAGCATCGAGCGCCCCTGCGGCATGGGCATGTTCAATACGCAGGCTTCCGAGTTGCTCTCGCAGCGATAGCGCCCGCTGAACGGTGCGCCCGATAACGCGCAAAAGACGGACATCGGCCTCATCAAACTCTGCCTGGGTACGCCCCCGCTCAAGATCGAACAACCAGCTTTCGCCTCTGTCACTTTTCAGTCTGTAACCAAGTGTGCTGTGGAAATCCTGCGGCGCCATCCACTCATTCCAGAACGCCGTCCGGCGTAATTCGCCGCCTTGCACAGGAATGTCATGGCTATAGACCGTGTCAGGCCTCAGACGCTCCGCCGCCTGCCAGAGCAGGTTGTGATCCACATAATAATCAAGATAGGCAAACTGAAAATCGGCATCAGCGGCGCTGGCTAAAACATTTCCGGCCGCCCGCCCCGACCTGCCGATACATACCCCCGAAGCGTCAAAAGTCTGCCTTATGCCCTCCAACGCCACTGGCCAGCACTGATCGTCGTAGGCTGCCTGATAGATCATATTCACGACATCAGAAATAGCTTCAATATCGCTGACATGCGTGCAGCTTGCCAGTGATGACTGTATAGCAGACGACGAACTCTGATCCATGACGGCTTCCCAACTAACAGACTCAGATATGAATTACCCTGGCACTATTCCCACTCAACCAAACACGTCTTTCACCTAAAGGCGTATAACTTTTTGAGCCCTGATACGCATTATATGGCGTTAAAAACCGCTGCCTTACATCAAATTATTCTAGATGAAGCCTTAAATTAGCATCCTGCTAAAAATCAGCAATTTTGGATCCTGTGGTAACATTTTCCATTATTGAACGTCCGTTTTGTTGGAATTGTTCGGCAAATAGCCAATATCAGTTGAGACCACCTTCGCACCCATAGCGGAAGCAGTATTGCCGCCCTGCACAAGCAATTGCGCTACCTTGGCATTCCCATCATCACCGTA
>JBCEBX010000210.1:3511-3803 GCA_039206455.1 Asticcacaulis sp. | reverse complement strand
TCGGTCAGGGCCTGCCACAGGCGGTCTATGTCGGTTGATTTGCGGGTGATCAGGGTTTCGGTGCGGTTGAATGCCGCGCGGGCCGGTTGACCGAGATGCCCCAGACTGTCGAACATCAGGGCTTTCAGGTCGATGGTTTCGCTTTCGAGGGCATTGCGCAGACTGACGAGGGCTTCGGTATCGCCGGACACCGCAAGGTCGCGGGCGAAGAACAGGGCGTCGCCGTCGCTTTCGCCCTGCATCAGTTCCAGAAGGCGCTGGCTCTGCCCCTTCAGCTGTACATCTGCGGCGG
>JBCEBX010000210.1:2308-3501 GCA_039206455.1 Asticcacaulis sp. | reverse complement strand
GTCCCTTTTCGGTCAGTTTCAGCGACAGACGATTCTGGCGGATGTGCATGACCGCATCAAAACCCAGATCTTCGAGGCAGAAATGAAAGCGGCGACCTTCGGCCTGTGCGAGTCGTGAGCGCAGGGCCGGATGGCGATGATTGATCAGCCCGCACAGGTGATCGGCCAGGGCCTGCAACAGAGGTCTGGGGAGCAGCGACAGGCCAAGGCCCATCAGCAGCAGTTTACCGCTCTCTGGTCTGGAGGGCTCAGGTTTCTGTGTCATCGGCGAGTCATGGGTTTCGTCATAATGTTGAAACGAAATAGGCGGCGGGGGGCGGCGACCCATTGATCCAGATCAAATGCGGTTAAAAACGGTGGGCCGCGGCAAATGCGCCCATGGCATCTGACCGCATGGCGGCGAACACGGAAATATGTTCATGGAAAGGGAAACGTGTCTTGGCCATGCCCGGAACAGTGGTATTACTATGCTTATAAAAGAACAAACAGACCTGCACCGTTCCATGACTGAGACTGCCTTAAACGACCTGTGTCGCTTCATCCACGATGCCCAGAAAGAGCGTGGTGCGGCGGCCCTGTTCCTGCGCAGTCAGGGCAGCGATTTCAGCGAGTTTCTGGAAAACCAGTTCTATATTACTGACCGGTCCGCGGTGGCTCTGGGGGCGCTGCCCAAAAAGCAGAGCGCCAATATCGAGCCTTTGTTAAGCGCAGTGCATTATCTGGGGGCCAGACGCAAATATATCGTTTCACGCCTGATTGATCCGGCGGAGGCGCATGTCTTCTATACGCGTGAGATTATTGCGCCGGCCATTGATATTGTGCAGGAACTGGCGGTTTTTGATCCGGCGAATAATCCGGCGCGTGTCTCGGCCTTCATGAGCTTTATGCAGTGGAAGGAACATGTCGGGCGTCAGCGGGCTTTGGGCGGGTATCTGCTGCAAAATGCCGGTGCCCTGAGCGAGGCGCGGGGGCTTCTGGACTATATTATCGCCAAGCAGCAGGCCTATGAGCGGATGTTCCTCAGCCTGTGTGACGAAGATACGCGGGTCATGGTCAAGGCACTTTATGAGGGCCATCCGGCGTTTCAGAAAGTACGGACGCTCAATCAGGCGCTTGAGCAGAGTACGGGCGCACGTTTGCTTGAAGCCTTTGATGCCGACCAGTGGTTTGAACTGTTTACCGAAAAAATGGAC
>JBCEBX010000210.1:0-2298 GCA_039206455.1 Asticcacaulis sp. | reverse complement strand
ATCGGTCAGGTGCTGCTGAAGGATATGATGCGCGATGCGGTGACTGCGCCGCCTGAGGCAAAACCGGAGCCTGAGCCTGAGTCGCAGGCGGCGCGCCCCTCTGAAGTGAAATCAGGTGCCGGTGATGCACATTTTGAGCGGTTAAGTCTTCTGCCGCTGTTTGCCGGTATCAGGCCTGAGTTGCTTAAGGACATCATGAAGTTTTCCCGTGTCCATCACTATGACAAGGGCGCGATGATCTTCATGCAGGGCGAGCAGGCCTTGCGGTTCTATATTGTGCTCAGTGGCTGGGTGAAGCTCTATAAGGGCAATGTTGACGGGCAGGAATCGATCCTTCAGATCGTGAAATCCGGCGATGCCATGCTGGAGACGGCCATATTCAGCAATGCCTTGTTGCCGGTTAATGCGCAGGCCATAGAGCACACGCAGCTTTTGTCCATACCGGCCTCGATCATGCGCGAAAAGCTTCAGGGCGATCAGGTTCTGGCCATTAATATGATGTCCTGTATCGCTGACCGGTCTCAGGCCATGATGACCCAGTTTGAGCAGTTGACGCTGAAATCCGTCACCCAGCGTGTCGGGCGGTTCCTGCTGAATGAGATGCTTGATCACAGGGAGCGGGCGCTCAATTTCAAATTGCCCTATGACAAGTCGCTGATTGCCGGATATCTCGGGATGAAGCCGGAAACCTTTTCGCGCGCCCTGCAAACCCTTAAGGAGCAGGGCATCGATATTGACCGCAATGAGATCCATCTGCCGGATGTTTTTGCGCTCTGTAATTACTGCGATATGGAGACGGCGGCGCGGTGCGAGCGTCATGAGACACCGGAATGCCCTAATCCGGATGTCTGATCACCAAGATCAACGATGTTTTACAGACTATTGATCTGTATCAAGTCGTGAAACCGCTATACAACTGTACTGTATCAACGTCCGAAGCCCGTTCGTCCTAAGTGCCTCATGTATATGGTGGCGGGCCATACCTTAATCCAAAGGTATCCGGTGTTGCGGGAAACCGTTGCATCCTCCGTATTTGAAAAGGATGTGTTTGCGTGCTGGAAGACCTGCTGGGGCGTTCGTTCCCCTATCTCAGGCTGTCCGTAACAGAGGCCTGCAACTTTCGTTGCAGCTACTGTCTGCCGGATGGCTACAAGAAAACGGGCGTGAGCGATTTTCTGTCGGCCGATGAGATCATCCGGCTGGTCAGCGGCTTTGCCGATCTGGGGGTGCGTAAGGTGCGCCTGACCGGTGGTGAGCCGACCCTCAGGCGTGACATCCCGACC
Organism: Asticcacaulis sp.; assembly: GCA_039206455.1. Taxonomy (GTDB): domain Bacteria; phylum Pseudomonadota; class Alphaproteobacteria; order Caulobacterales; family Caulobacteraceae; genus Asticcacaulis. The sequence goes on along the minus strand of JBCEBX010000210.1, from coordinate 1,015 downwards.
ATCGCGTCCGCCATATCGGCGCTCGGGCGGATCGAGACCCTGGCCATGACCACCAATGGCTATAATCTGAAAACACAGGCCGGTATTTTCGCGGATTCGGGCATTAACGCGCTCAATGTCAGTATCGACAGCCTTCAGGCCGACAAATTTCACCGCATCACCGGCCACGATAAGCCCAAGGATATTCTGGCGGGCATTGATCTGGCGCGTAAGGCGGGGATCAAGCCGATCAAGATCAATTGCGTGCTGATAAAGGGTGTCAATGACGATGAGTGGCCCGATTTTGTTGCGCTGGCGCGGCAGGAAGATATCAGCATTCGCTTTATCGAGCTGATGCAGACCGGCGATAATGCCGACTATTTCAGGACGCATCATCTCAGTGGCGAGGTTTTGCAGGCCTATCTTACGTCCGAGGGGTTTGCGCCCCTGCCGCGCAGCGCCACCGGTGGGCCTGCGCTTGAATATGGTCATCCCGATCATGGCGGGCGTATCGGTATCATTGCCCCCTATTCCAAGGATTTCTGCACGACCTGTAACCGGCTGCGCGTCACGGCGCGGGGCGATCTCAGGCTGTGTCTATTCGGCGAGTTTGGCTATGGGCTGCGGCCATATCTGCAAAGTGCGGATCAGCGCAATGAACTGACGCAACGGATCACCGAGCTTCTGAGCTACAAGACCCGTTCGCATAATCTGGCGCAGGGTCAAACCGGCCTGACGCCGCATCTGGCTTCTATCGGAGGATAAGCATGAGCCTGCCCTATCGCATGATTGACGTGGGCGCGAAGCCTGTCACCCACCGGATCGCCATTGCCGAAGGTCGCTTTACGACCTCACCGGAAGCCTTTGAACGCATTATCAACAAAACCCTGCCCAAGGGCGATGTGCTGTCGGCCTGTCAGATTGCGGGCATTCAGGGCGCCAAGCGCGCCCATGACACGATCATCTTCTGTCATCCGCTGGGGCTTGATCATGTCGAGATCATCTTGCGTGAGGCCGGGGTCTTTCTCAGCCGGAC
>JBCEBX010000209.1:0-15202 GCA_039206455.1 Asticcacaulis sp. | reverse complement strand
CTCAGGGCGGTGATGAGATCAATATCGCCGAGGCCGGTAAGAACTATGGCTGGCCCGTCATCACCTATGGCGAGGAATATGGCGGCGGCAAGATCGGCGTCACGGAGAAATCAGGCCTTGAGCAGCCCCTGCATTACTGGGTGCCCTCCATCGCCCCTTCGGACATGCTGTTCTACACCGGCAAACACACGGTGTGGCAGGACAAGCTGTTTATCGGCTCGATGAAATTCCAGTATCTGAATATGATCACCGTGACGGACGGCAAGGTCACAAGCGAAGAAAAGCTGCTTGAGGAATTCAATGAACGGGTAAGGGCTATGGTTCAGGGGCCTGATGGTGCGATCTATGTCGCCTTCGACAGTGTCGATGGCCAGATTATCCGCATCGAACCCCGATAAAAATAAAAGCCTCCGGTCTTCGGAGGCTTTTATTTACTTAGAGACTGTTTCAAGGTTGGAGTCTGTGACGAAAAGGCGTGTCTTCGAGAACCGAAGCGCAGCGTACTTGAGGTACGTGAGCATCGGAAGCCAGAAGATACGTGTTTGCAGGCCAGAAAACGACCTTTTGAAGCAGTATCTTATGGGACGGTTGCCGTAACATCCTGCGCATCCGGGCCGTAGTTGGCGGTCACACTGGCCGAAATATCCTGAGACAGTGTTTCCGCCACTACAGGCTCACTCACTATCTCAGGCAAAGGATCCGGGGCCGCTTCGGATTGGGCCGCACTTGATGCCACGCCTTCACCCGTAATTGACGGCGGTATGATCAGCTTATCCGGTGCACCAAAATCCGCCCGTACGTGATGATACATACGCTCATCCGAACAAACGCACACCTTGATACGTTCTTCGGCATCACGCCAGATGACCAGCGGATAGCCCGAAGGCACCTGATTAGCCTTTAGCAGCGGCTCGAGGCGGAAAACAAAATCACGGCTTGCCGCCACCACCGCCGAGCGTGCCAGATCGCCATCTGCCGGACGCATATCCGCCGGTTGCCACAAATCTTCGGGGGTTGCGCGCCAGCGACGGTAAAGTTCATAGGAACGATCCAGCCAGATTTCAGCTATGGTCGCGCGTTCGGATGCCGTCGAATGGGCCTGGCCCTGCACATCGGCAGGGGCAAAAGGAATAACCCTGATGTCAGCACCGATAGCCGTGAATTTGGGAAGCTCACGGTCTTCCCAGGTCTTACAGGCCTCACAGTTGCGATAGGTCACCACCCACAGAACCGGTCCCTCTGTACCGGCAGACGCATAGCCCGAGGCATCGAGCAGGGTCTGGATTTCTTTCTGGTGTTTGGTGATGACAATGGGGCTGTAGCGGGTAACGAAGTTCCAGTAGGCCCAGTATCCGCCACCGACCACTAAGGCCGCCAGCAATAGTATGCCGATACCCCACAAAAGATGCTTTTTCGTCATGCCCTGATCCCCGCAATGCGTTTCAATCCGCACTATAGGCGTGAAACGGGCAAAATGTTAATACCCTAAGCGGCGCGAATTAATCCTATCAGGGCACACACCAATCCAATCAGCGCAATAGCCCATAAAACGGCATAAGGCCGTATCGATTTGATCTGGCGTTTATCCTCGGACATCATGCCCCATGACATATCATCTCCCTGAGTAAATCAGAAGCATTTCTGCCTGTTTCCACCACAGATATATATTTGCTTGATCCGCGTCGCAATGTGGGCAAGATCAGGTCATGACGCCTGTGCCCGCCCGCCCGATTCACATTGTTGACGAACTGATTCATGAGCGTGCGCCAAGGCTTGCGGCTTCCGGCTTCTGGCCGGTCATCAGGCCCGCGCTCTATGGGCTTTTGGGCTATCAAAAAGCCGTGGCCATGGCCGATCATATTGCCGACCTTTCCGGTGAAGCCGCCCTTGCCTATATTTCCCGGCTGTTGTCGCTGGAAACCATTGCTCACGGACTGACGCGCCTGCCCAAAACCGGACGCTGTGTCGTCGTCTGTAATCACCCGACCGGCATTGCGGACGGGGTGGCTGTCTATGACGCCATAAGGCGTATCCGGCAGGATGCCATATTCTTCGCCAATGCCGATGCCTTGCGGGTGTGTCCACGCCTTGGCGAAAGTGTCATTCCGGTCGAGTGGGTAGAGGCCAAACGAACCCGTGAAAAAACCCGCGCCACCTTACTGGCGGCACGTGATGCCTTTGAAGCCGAGCGCTGTGTGGTTTTATTTCCTGCCGGACGGCTGGCGCGGCTCAATCGCGAAGGTGTGTTAACCGACCCCCCGTGGGCGACAACGGCAGTGTCGCTGGCACAGAAATATAAGGCACCGGTCGTGCCTGTTCATATAACCGGCCCCTATGCCTTCTGGTTCCATAGCTTCAACAAGATATCCAAAGAATTGCGCGACGTGACGCTGTTTCATGAATTGCTCAACAAGGCAGGCAAACGCTATGAGCTAAAGGTCGGGCCGGTAATTCCTGCCGAAGACCTGACGTCTGAAACCGGCGGTCCCGATACGGGTGACCTGTGCGATCAGCTAAAGGCCTATGTCGAACGTCAGTTACCTAAAAACGCCGACAAACCCTTTAAGGCGGTCATATGAGATTTCTGAAAAACGAAGCCGAGACCATCGCATTCGGTGCCGAACTGGGGGCACAGCTTAAGGCCGGTGACGTGGTCTATCTGCTCGGTGATCTGGGGGCGGGCAAATCGACCCTTGCGCGTGGCCTTATCCGCTCACTGACCACACCTGATCAGGATGTACCCTCCCCCACCTTTACGCTGGTGCAGACCTATGAAGGGCGCGACTTCGATATCGCCCATTTTGATCTTTACCGACTGGAAGACCCCGAAGACATTTATGAGACCGGCCTGTTTGAAATGGCCCAAGATCATCTGTGTCTGATTGAATGGCCTCAGCGTCTGGGGCATCTTGGCTTTGACGCGCCATGGGTCGTTCGTCTAAAAAACCATACAAATGACGAAGGCGTCGCGGGCCGCCTTGCTGATCTTATGTCTCCGCAGGATACGCCACTCACATGACCCAGACGCGCGAAGCGCTTAAACAGGATTTTCTTCATCAGGCCGGTCTGTCCGACGCTGAACGCCGCCCCTTACCCGGTGATGCCTCGACCCGCCGCTATGAGCGCCTGATCCGCGCCGATGGCACACGCCTGATGCTGATGGATCAGGCCCCTGCCCTCGAAAGCGCGCCTTGCCTGCCTGAAGCAAGTGACGCCGAACGCACAGTCAGTGGATACAATGCCTCGGCACGTCTGGCGGCCGGTCGGATCGAAGCCTTTGTCGCGACGGCAAATTATCTGTCCGACCACGGATTATCGGCGCCTAAGACCTATGATCTTGATACGGCAAACGGGTTTCTGATTCACGAAGATCTGGGGGACGGATTGTTTGCCCGCCTGATTGCCGAAGGCGAGAACGAAACCCCGCTCTATCTGGCCGCTATTGGCGTACAGGCACGGCTGCATGAACTGAAGCCGCCCGCTGTGCTTACGGGCGGGTGGCCACTCCTGAGCTATGATGATCTGGCACTTAAAACCGGTGCCGATCTGTTTATCGAATGGTGGCCGCAATTTGATACCATCGCCCCCTTAAGCGATCAGGCCAAAGCGGATTGGGAGGGACTATGGGCACCTTTGCGTCAGCGGGCCGAAGCTGAGGCCAGTGTCTTCATCCATCGGGATTTCCATGCTGAAAATCTTTTGTGGCTTGGTGAACGCAGCGGGGTAGCGCGGGTTGGCCTGATTGATTTTCAGGACGCCCTTAAGGCGCACCCGAGTTGGGACCTGCATTCCCTGTTGCAGGACGCCCGCCGTGACGTTTCGCCTGAGCTTGAGGCCCTGTGTCTCGACTATTATTTCAGCCTCAGGCCCGATGTGGATCGCGAAGCCTTCATGGCCAATTATGCGGCACTGGCGGCGCTTAATGAGGCGCGCATTCTCGGCGTTTTCGCCCGTCTGATTAAACGCGATGGTAAACCGCGTTACGAAGCCTTCATGCCGCGTATGTGGCAGCACCTGTCGCGGAATCTCAAGGCCCCAGGTATGGAAGGCCTGCACCAATGGTTTGTGGCTAACGGTTTCGGAGACAGGCTGAAATGATCGACACAGCCCTGATACTGGCGGCGGGACTGGGAACACGTATGCGTCCCCTCACTGATGATCGACCAAAGGCTCTGGTTGAGGTCGGTGGCAAGGCCCTGATCGATCATATGATCGACCGCCTTAAATCTGCCGGTGTCAGGCGTTTCGTCGTGAATGTGCATTACTTTGCCGACCGGCTTGAGGCCCATCTCAGGTGCCGTAACAATATTGAGATCATTATTTCGGACGAACGCGACAAATTGCTGGAAACCGGCGGGGGCCTGAAAAAAGCGCGACCGTTACTGGGCGAAGACGCCCTGTTTGTCGCCAATATCGACAGTGTGTGGATTGAGGATCGGGCCGATACTGCCCTGTCTGATCTTAAGGCACGCTGGCAACCGGAAAAAATGGATGCCCTGTTGTTGCTGGCGCATATGAATCGTTCCAGCGGCTTTGACGGGGCCGGTGATTTCCACCTGACCGCGGACGGACAACTACAGTTTCGCGGTCAGGCCGCCGCCGCGCCTTATGCCTATATGGGTGTGCATATTACCCGTCCCTCCATCATCGATACCGTGCATGACGAAGTGTTTTCACTGACGCCTATATGGCGACGTAGCGCTGAACAGAACCGTCTGTATGGAGCCGTTATGGAAGGCGACTGGATGCATGTCGGTGATCCTCAGGCCCGTGACATTGCCGAGGCCCGCCTGAGCTCATGAGCCTGTTTTCCAGCCCTGAACCGCATTGGTTTTCTATTCCTTCAGGCCGTCCGTTCCTGACCGATCTGGCGCAGGGTGTATTTGCCGAACTGAAAACAGGACTGGCAGAGGCGCAGATACTAACCCCCACACGGCGCGGCGCACGGGCCATGGCGCAGGCCTTTTCCGGGTTGTCGGGTGAGAGCGCATTACTCCTGCCGCAAATTCGCGCTATCGGTGATCTTGAGGAGGGCGAGCCGCCGTTCGACCTTGAGCATCTGGCGCTTGATCTGCCCCCCGCCGTCAGCCCCATGCGCCGACGTTTTGAACTGGCGCGCCTGATCATGGCCCATTACCGCTCTGGCCCACCCCTGACAGGTCGCACGGCTCTGGAACTGGCGGATTCCTTAAGCGCCTTTTTCGATTCTCTCGCGCTTGAAGATATCGAAGCTTCAGATAGGCTTGAGCAACTGGTCGATGAGGACGCGCATGGTCTTCTGAGCGGTCTGGCCGAGCATTGGCAAAAATCAGCGCAGTTTCTGGCAATAGCCGTTGATCTTTGGCCAAAACGTTTAAATGAATTAGGGCTGATGGACCCCTCCCGTCGTCGCGTGACCCTGATCAGACGGCTGGAGCAACAATGGCGCGATCATCCGCCTGTAACGCCCCTTTTACTTGCGGGTTCTACAGGCACGGCACCCGCCATGGCCGATCTGATGGGGGTTGTGGCCGGTCTTGAGCGCGGGGCCGTTATCCTGCCCGGCCTTGACCTCAGTCTGGCCGATGAGGTCTGGCAACAGGTCGAGGACTCCCATCCTCAAGGGGCTATGAAGGCCCTTTTGCAACGGCACCATATAGTGCGCGATCAGGTCAGGGTCTGGCCTGCGTCACTTGAGGCCGACCGCGCACGTCATGCCCGCCGCCGCCTTATCAACGAAGCCCTGCGCCCTGCCGCCGCCACCAAGGACTGGCGCGAACAGATCAACACGCTGCGCGAACAATCTGCCGATCCGGCCATTGATCCCATTGCGGAAGGTTTGCAGGGCCTTAACCATCTTCAGGCGCGTAATGATGAAGAAGCGGCATCGGTTATCGCGCTTCTGATGCGTGAGGCGCTGGAAACTGCGGGCCAGACCGTTGCCCTGATCACACCGGATATTACCCTGTCACGACGCGTCTCCGCCAAATTGTCGCGCTGGGGGCTTATGGCCGACTCTTCGGCGGGTCAGACATTGTCTCATAGCCTGATTGGCCGCTTCCTGCTTGATCTGCTCGACCTCAGGCTTGAGCCATCCGATCCGGTGCGACTTTTGAGCCTGCTGAAAAATCCGCTAAGTCGCTTTAGTGATCATGCCGGTCTCAAGGCGCTTGAGCAAAAAGGCTTGCGTGGCGCACGGCCCAACAGCCTTGATGAAATAAGCCAGAGGCTTGAGGCCGCCCATGTAAAAAAACCCATAGACGACGCGCTGACGCTCTGGCGCACCTATCTGGCGACCCTGACCGCACACACAAATCATACAGACCTGTCTTTTCACTTAAAGGCTTTTGTCCGTTGGGCCGAATCTCTGGCAGCGGATGGGGGTCAGGCCCTGTGGCGCGGTGCGGACGGTGCGTCCGCCTCTGGTCTGCTGGCCGATCTGATCACTGAGGGCGAAGGTTTTCCGGTTGAGGATGATCTGATCTTTGCCGATATTCTGCGCCACCTCATTCGGCAAACCAAGGTGCGCACAGGTGGTAACACCCATCCGCGTCTTTATGTTCTGGGGGCCATTGAAGCCCGTCTGGTCAATGCCGACCGCATGATTCTGGCGGGCCTTGAGGAAGGTATATGGCCGCAACCGGCGCCGGTTGATCCCTTCCTTTCACGCCCGATGCGTAAGGCACTGGGCTTGCCGTCGCCTGAACGGCGTACGGGCCTGTCAGCGCATGATTTCGTGCAGGCAGCCTCCGGCCCCGATGTCTGGCTGATTACACGTCAGCGCCGCGAAGGCGCACCTCAGGTGGCCTCACGCTGGCTGTGGCGGCTACAAACCCTTGCGGAAGGGGCGGAGGTGCCTGTGCCCACCGATCCGCGTTGGCTTGACTATGCCCGCCAGATGGATGCGGCCCTTGCCGATGCACCAGCCGAGTTGAAGCCCGCTACACGTCCTGAGCCTAAACCACCAACAGAGAAGCGCCCGCGTGAGCTTTGGGTGACCGACATAGAGCTTCTGGAGCGTGATCCCTACGCCATATACGCCAAGCGCATACTGGGCTTGAGGCCACTGGATCGCCTGAACGAACCCTTTGAAGCCCGCCGACGAGGTACCGCGATACATGCCGCCGCAGAGCAGTTTGCCCTTGAGGGCGCCCCTTTGGGCCAGGCCGGTGAAACCCTGTTTACCGAAATCCTTGAGAATAAACTACGGGCTGAGAACCTGAGCGAGGCGCAACTGGCTCTGCAACGGCCCCTGTTCCCTGATCTGGCCTGCGCCTATGTGGCCTTTGAAGCCGAACGTCAGGCGGACAAGCCACGTATCCTGACCGAAGCCGAAGGCGAATTGCCGATCACAACCCCACAAGGCCTGTTTACCCTTAAGGCCCGCGCCGACCGTATTGAGCTTAAGGAAAACGGGATTGATGTTATCGACTTCAAAACCGGTCAGCCCCCGAGCCATAAGGCCGTCCTAAGCGGCTTTAACCCTCAGTTGACGCTTACCGCAGCCATCATCAAATACGGCACCTTCAAAGGCATAGATACACATGCCGTAAGTAAGGGTTTGGGTGAGCTTTATTATGTCCGCCTGTCTGCCGATGCGGTGAGCACCAAGCCCATCAAGCCCGCAAAAGATAATCCGCAAACCACCGATGATATGGCCGAAGCGGCCCTCAGACGCTTGAAAACCCGTATTCTGCAATATGAAAACCCTGCCAAGGGTTACCGGTCATGGCGGGCCCCGCAATATCGTCATGAGCGCGGCGGCGACTATGATCATCTGGCGCGACTTTATGAATGGCATGTACTGGGTGACGACGCCGACACCAGTGCGGAGGATCAGGCATGAGTACGGCCCAGAACATCGCCGCCGATCCGCGCGCCCATGTCTTTGTCACCGCCAATGCCGGTTCGGGCAAGACCTCAACCCTCGTCAGTCGCGTGGCACGCCTTCTGCTGCAAGGGGCTAAGCCCGAACATATTTTGTGCGTCACCTATACCAAGGCCGCCGCCGCCGAAATGCAGGGCCGCCTGTATGAGCGTCTGGGGCACTGGGCCGTGGCGAAAGACGATGATCTGGCGGCAGAGCTGTCTAAAATCGATGAAGACGCACGTGATCTGCCCAAGGCGCGTGCGTTATTCGCCCGCGCGCTTGAGACGCCCGGCGGCCTGAAAATTCAGACCATACATGCCTTTTGTGAAAAGCTTTTGCGGCGCTTCCCCCTTGAGGCCGGCCTGTCTCCGGCCTTCAGTGTGCTGGATGATCTGGTGTCCAGAGACCTTTCGCGTAAGGCCATTGATCAGTTGCTTACCTGTGACGGCGATATGAGCCACCGTGATCGCCTGATCCGCAAGCTTAAGGCGACAAATTTTGAACGTCTGCTGGGGCAATTCATCTATCAGCATGACCGGATTGCCGCCCAGTTTGACGCACTGATAACAAAGGCAGCAGAGCAGGACGCCAAATCCTGGGGACACTATCTGTTTAATGTCCTGGGCCTTGACGCGCCCGTGACCAAGGAAACCGTCATTTCACGCTTTACCGATAATCTGGACTGGGAACAGGTGCGTGACGTAGCCCGATCCATGGCCGGGGCCGGAGACGCGACAAATGACAAGGTATCAGCAAGCTTACTCAGCTATTACGAAGCCTGTCAAAGCGGTAAGGATTTTGATTTTGAGGGCCTTTTCTATCTATTGCACACCAAGGAAGGCAGCCTGAAACAGAGGGGGCTGTGCACCAAAAAGACGCTGCCCGCCGATGTTGTCTGGCTTGAAGGCTTGAGTGTGCAGCTTTGTGAGGTCAGGGCGCAGGCCCGAGCCGCCGAAACGGCTTATAATACCTTTGACACCCTCACACTGTTTGAAGATTTCAGCGCCATCTATCAGCGCCTGAAAGCCGCTACGGGTCAGCTTGATTTTCAGGATCTGATCGGTAAGGCACGTGCGCTTTTGTCGGATCGTCTGATGTCGGCATGGGTGTTATTCAAGATGGATGGGGGCCTTGAGCATGTTCTGGTCGATGAGGCGCAGGACACCTCTGATGACCAGTGGCAGATCGTCAGGGCATTGAGCGAAGAGTTTTTCGCCGGTGCCGGTGCCGTTCAGGCGGACATACGCACCGTGTTTGCCGTAGGTGATGAAAAGCAGTCCATCTATGGCTTTCAGGGAGCGCAGCCAGAGCGCTTTTTGGGGGCCAGACAACATTATCAAATCCGCGCCGAACAGGCAGCCCTCAAATTCGTTGCGCCTGATCTTGTGGAAAGCTGGCGCTCGCTGCCGGAAATTCTAGGCTTTGTCGATGCGGCTTTTGATGCGCCGGAACTGGCTGAGGCCCTGAGGTTCACGACGGATAAGATCACCCATGTGGCCAGACGTTCCGAGCGTCCGGCCAGTGTGGAATTATGGCCCCCCGTCTATCCGCTGCTCGTGGTCGAAGCCGAAGACAGCGAAGACGACGATGTCGATCCGGTCGATGCCTCAGCGGTGGCACCGGCCAAACGGCTGGCGCGACAACTGGCGTTTCATATCAAGTCAGAGCTTGATGCGGGCCGCAGCGTCATTGATAAAACGACCCGTACGGCCCGTCCGATACATGCCGGTGACATTCTGATACTGGTGCGTAAACGCGATGCACTGTTTGAACATATTATCCGCGAACTTAAAACTATTGGCGTGCCGGTATCCGGTGCCGACCGTCTCAAACTTGAGACCCATATTGCCTTCGAAGATATACGCGGCCTGTTGCGTGTCTGTCTTAATCCAAACGACAGCCTGTCATTGGCGGCAATACTGCGCAGTCCCCTGTGCGACCTGAGCGAGACAGACCTGTATGACCTTATGCCGGATACGGGTGGACTGTGGTCCGCTCTGGTGTCGCGTCATGCGGAAGACCCACGCCTTAAGGCCGCTTTCGGGCTGATAAGCTGGGCTATTACTGAGGCCAGCCACCGCACCGCCTTTGACCTTCTGGGGCGTCTTCTTAATCGTAAGGATTCCGATGACCGCACGATGCGTCAGCGTTTTGTCACCCGTCTGGGGCCGGAATGCGAAGACGTGCTTGATGAAACCCTCAATCTGGCCCTGAAGGCGGAGGGTGTTGGCGATATCGGCATGATCCATTTCCTCAACCTGTGTGAGTTCAATGCCTCCGAAATAAAGCGCGAACAGGAAGAGGGTGGCGACCGCCTGAGGGTCATGACGGTACATGGTTCCAAGGGGCTTGAAGCCCCATGGGTTATTTTGCCGGTTGGCCCCGGCCACAAGAGCACACAGAAAAGCGACCTTCTGGTGCTTTCCGACAATAGTGACCTGTTCCTGTCCCTAAGCACCAAAGACGATCCGCAGGCGGTGACGGACATAAAATCGGCGCTTAGCCTTAAGGATGACAAGGAGCATTTGCGCCTGTTCTATGTCGCTGTGACCCGGGCGCGCGATCGCCTGACCATCTGCGGCTTTCAGGGTAAACGCGCCTATAATGGCAACTATCCTGACTGGTACGATCTGGCCGCCGATGGCTTTGCCCGTTTAGGTGAAGCCGTCAGTGCGTCCGATATGCCGAGCGTAATTGATTTCGGCCTGCCCAAAGATGTGGTCGATGATAACCGCGACATTCGACGGGCACAGGTGCTCATTTATGGTGAACCTGCCCCGCAATTACCTATACAGGCAGGTAATGTCGCAGACCGGCCCCCCTTGCCCGCCTTTGTCACCCAGCCTCCTGCCGATGACACGGGGCAGACACGCTGGCGCGCCTTGTCACAATTGTCGGATGAGGATCGTACCTCGGATGATCACGCGCCTTCGCCCCTGACGGGTGACAGGGGGCTGGGTCGCTATGGGCGCGGCCTGCTGATCCATAAGCTGTTTGAAATCCTGCCGGATATTTCGCCTGAAAGGCGCGCGGATGTAGCCCGCACATGGCTTGGGAAGCAGCCTAAACTGACGGCAGATCACCGCAGCGAAATCTTCGACAGCGTCTTTGCCGTCCTGGCGGATGAGCGTTTCCATAAAGCCTTCTCGCCAGCCTCACGCCCCGAAGTGGCTATTGCCGGTAAGCTGGCGTTAGGACTTTATTTGTCTGGCCGCATAGACCGTTTGGTCGTTGAGGCTGACCGTGTTCTGGTGATCGATTATAAGTCCAATCGCCCTGCGCCTGACAGGGCCGAGGACGCGGCTTTGGACTATCAACGCCAGATGGCGGGCTATGTTGCCCTGCTACAGCAGATTTACCCTGACCACCGGATAGACGCCGCTTTTCTGTGGACGGACGGCCCGAAATTGACGCCCCTGAGTGACGACCTGATCCAGCTTCGTATAAGCGAAATCAGACAGACGGCCCGTTAGGCCATTGATTTACGCCCGCCGACTCCCTAACTTGAGACCAGACGCCTTTCGGCCTTATTAGTACAGGATACCTCTATGTCTACCTTGAAAGTCACGGACGAAACCTTCGAAGCTGATGTCCTGCAATCGGATAAGCCGGTTCTGGTCGATTTTTGGGCAGAATGGTGCGGCCCCTGTAAGCAGATTGCGCCCATCCTTGATGAGCTGGCCGCCAGCTATGGCGACAAGCTGACCATCTCCAAGTTGAATATCGACGACTCTCCCATGACACCTTCACGTTTTGGCGTGCGCGGCATTCCGACCATGATCCTGTTCCAGAACGGGGAAATCAAGTCGATGAAGGTCGGTGCCATGCCAAAATCCAAGCTTGTGGAATGGCTGACCGAAGCCGGTGTAGCTTAACCAGCTTTGCCCCTGATGCTATTAAACGCTCTCCGTTATTATGACGGGGAGCGTTTATCGTTTCAGGCGCAGGCTTATGCCCAATGTGCGCGGTTGTCCCATAAAGGCATTAAAACTGCCTGACTGAAACGGTGCGCCAAAGGCCACCTGATAATAGTCCTGATCCGTCAGGTTTTTGCCCCACAGATCGACCGCTACACTGTCATCCGCTCTGGCAAAGGTCAGACGACCGTTCATCAGGGTAAAGGCGTCCTGCATCTTGATGGGAGCCAGATCAGAACCGGTATTATAGGCACTGTTATAACGGGCATCGAGGGAGGCCTTGAATTCAAGGCCGAACAGTTGGCGGCTGTAGTCAACCTGAGTGGTGACCGACCATTTAGGGGCAAAAGAAGCCCTGCCCCCCGCCAGCAGCGGCAAGCCTTGCACCGGATCAGAACCAAAGCGACTATCTGTCCATGTTACGCCGCTGATGAAGCGCCAACCATTGCGCAGACTAAGCCTGCCTTCGGCTTCGATACCTTTAGACCGTAGTTCCGGCACAGAGGTCACAAGGAAGGTCGTACCCAGAAAGGTATTCAGCTGGAAGTTTTCGAATCTCTGTTCGAACAGGGCAACATCCAACGCAAGCCTGCCGCGCATCCAGCGGCCCTTAAAACCCAGTTCATAGGCAGTCACCGTTTCGGGCGCGAAGGACGTATCATAAACCGCGTCAAAACCGCTGTTTTGTTCACGATCCAGATTGAACCCGCCACCCTTCCAGCCACGGCTGACCGACATATAGGTCGTCAGGGCTAATTTCGGCCGCCACACCAGTTTTAAGGTGCCGGTCGTGGCGCTGTCTGACATTTTTTGTGTCGTGGTCAGATTATTAAAGGCCGGATTGGACCAGGGCAGACATACGATACCCAATGACGGTGACCCTAAGGATTGCGCTGCCTCACAGGCCATGCCGTCATCCGAATTGGTGAAACTGGCGCGCAAGGATTTCGCCTGATGGTTAAGGCGCAGTCCGCCGACAACAGATACATCTGATCCGATTTCCCATTCGGCATTGGCAAACAAGGCCGCATTACGCTCAGATTGCCGGTAAAAATCATTGGCCCCCAAACCCGGCAAGTAGGACTCACCCACGGGAAGGCCGGTCAGTTCGGAGATGCGCTCACTATTGGCCCCGCCGGTAAGCAGCAGACCCATATAGGGCTCATAATCCTTACCATAGAGATACTGGTCATGACGCTCAAGGTCTTCGGAAGACAGATAAAGACCGATAAGCCAGTCGAGAGATGACCATCGGCCATTCAGGCGCACTTCCTGACTTAAGGTATCAAACCGGTTGCCGAATGCCCCGTCCGGTTCACGATAATAGATATCGGCGCTGGTGAAATCGGCATCATAGCCGGATGTATGACGATAGGTACGCGCCGCCATGATCGACACAAGCGTCACATCATCATTAAGCCTTACAGTATGTTCCAGCGACAGACCGGCATCGGTAATGTCCTGCGCGGTTGAGCGGTTAAGCCAGGCAATACGTTGTGACGGGTCTGGATCCTTTACCACCCCATCTGACGGCGTCAGGCTGCTGACGTAATCTGCGGCGCCACCGACGGCTATGGCCGTACCGGCGCAGCAATTTTCATCGCGCTGCGTATAGTCGGCAATGAGCCTGATCTTGATGCGATCTTCGGACATATAGAGCATTTGTCCGCGTACGGAGTAATAGTTTTGATCGCCGTCTTCGCGTTCAACGCGCGGCCCCTGATCGATATTGACCTTATACTGACCGTCGCGCTGCCGGTGCACAAGCGAGAGAGAACCGGCCCACTTCGGGCTTAGAGGGCCAGACAGATAGCCCGCCACGCTCTTGGTGCCATGTTCCCCCAGATCAAGCTCAAGCGATTGAACAGGTTTAAAACGAGGTGCCTCTGTGACCGCCTGAATGATGCCACCGGACGCCCCCTTACCGAACAGGCTGGTTTGCGGGCCTTTGAGGATTTCGATGCGCTCCACCACCCCCAGATCGCTCATGGCCGTAGCCGTACGCGCGCGTACCACACCGTCAATGACCACACCGACAGACGATTCCAGACCCGGATTATCGCCAACCGTACCTACGCCGCGTAAGCGAGCGGTAGTCTGAGCTTCGTTGGCGGTTGAGGTAATCAACAGGGACGGCGTCAGTATCTGCACGTCCTTAAGATCATAAGCACCGGCCCCGCGAATCTGGTCGCCGGATATAACCGCTACCGAAAGCGGTGCCCGCGCCAGAGGCTCGGGCTTTTTCTGAGCCGTAACCACAACTTCGGTTACCTCGTCCTGCGCAGCAGCGGTCAGCGGCACCCACCCGGCCAAAGCACCACACAGCGCCGTTTTCATCCACTTGTGATGCATAGAGAATTCAGTCCACGTTATTTGAACGTTTTATCTAAATCGTTCACTTATTTAAGGCAAGTCATTTAGGCAAACAGATGCATTTTAGGATTGTCGGCGGCGTTCCTTGGAAATGATCTGATCGAGCATTTGCAGGAACTTCGAACGATCCGAAGCTGCAAAAGGCGGTGGGCCACCGGTAATGTCACCCGTAGAGCGGATATGTTCCATGAGGGCGCGCTGCGACAGGGCGGCCCCGATCGAATCCGGCGTAAAGGCCCTGCCGTTTGGGGCCAATGCATGCGCAGCCTTCGCCAGCACACGACCGGCCAGCGGAATATCATTGGTGACCACCACATCGCCGCTCACGGCCTGATCAGCAATCCAGTCATCCGCAATATCCGGCCCGGCATCGACGATCATACGTGAGATCAGTTCAGACTTCGGAATCTGGATAAAACTGTTGGACACCACCACGGTTTTCAGGCCGTAGCGAGCCGCGACCTTGTAGGTTTCGTCCTTAACCGGACAGGCATCGGCATCTATGTAGACGGTAATTGGCACTATCGAACCTTTAACCCCAGTTCGGACAGAAGCTCAGCGGCCTGCGCCCGTGAAATGGTTGCGCCCTTGAAACGGCGGGCATCATCCAGCCTCACCCCGCCAATATCTGTGCCACGCATATCCGCGCCACCAAAGCGCGCGTCGTTGAGGTCGGCGTCACGCAGAGAACAGTCTTCAAACACCACATCACGGAAATCACAGCGCATCAGATCGGCATTGGAAAAATCCACCGATTTCAGAGTCTGTTTGTTGAAGGCAAAGCCACGCAGACGCGCATGGTTTAGTCGGCAATCTTCGAAACGAATATCCATGGCGCGGCTGTCGTTTAAGTCGGCACCGGTCAGCTTACAGCGTTTGAATACGGCCTGCGCCAGATGACTGCCGCGAAATTTTGAATTGTTGAAATCACAGGCGGTAAATTGCGCTTCAATCAGATGCGCCGATGTGAAATTGGCATGCGCCCCCTTGCAGGAAATGAATTGCGCCTTTTCCAGCCTTGCTGACACCTGCTTAGTGTTCTTCATCAGGCACTGCTCGAAAA
>JBCEBX010000208.1:457-3821 GCA_039206455.1 Asticcacaulis sp. | reverse complement strand
CGGCGATCCAGGACCTGGGCTTCTGGGTGCTGAACGACATCATCTGGCGCAAGTCCAACCCGATGCCGAACTTCAAGGGCACCCGGTTCACCAACGCCCACGAGACCCTGATCTGGGCCGCCAAGTCGCGCGACCAGAAGCGCTACACCTTCAACTACGACGCCCTGAAGGCCTTCAACGAAGACACCCAGATGCGTTCGGACTGGACCATCCCCCTGTGCACCGGCGAAGAGCGCCTGAAAGACACCAACGGCGACAAGGTGCATCCGACACAAAAACCCGAAGCCCTGCTCTACCGTGTCCTCCTCGCCAGCACCAAGCCGGGCTATGTCGTACTTGATCCCTTCTTCGGCACCGGCACCACAGGCGCCGCCGCCAAGCGTCTGGGGCGTCACTTCATCGGCATCGAACGCGACCAGACCTACGCAAAGGCCGCCCTTGAGCGCATCTCCAAAGTCGTTCGCGCCAACGAATCCGACCTCAAGGTTATGGGCTCGAAAAAAGCCGAGCCCCGCGTACCTTTCGGCGCATTGGTCGAAGCTGGCCTTCTTCAACCGGGTGATACGCTTTATTGCCCCAAGGGCCAGAAAACCGCCCGTGTCCGCGCCGATGGCTCATTGGTGCATGGCGAACTGAGCGGCTCCATCCACAAACTGGGGGCCATGCTCGAACAGGCCCCCGCCTGCAACGGTTGGACCTACTGGCGCTTCAAATCCGATGCAGGCCTGAAACCCATCGACGACCTGCGCTCACGCATCCGCGCCGACATGAACTGAGACTTGATTTCCCCCTTAGATATATGCTCATAGACGGCATATACTTAAGGGGGAAATTCCATGACAGGTTTCATTTTCGACAACCGCGCTAATGGCGCAATGGCTATCATTCTGGGACTTTTTTTGTCCTTCAGCCCCATAACAGGCGTAGGTTTACCCAAAGCGCAGGCCCAAACGCGCCCTACCGTAACCTACACCCCACCGGCACGCCCCTCACCTCTTCCTAGTTCACGCACCAGAACGGACGCCTCCGGTCGCACGACCTTCAACCGCCCGCCCGCCACCTTAAAAGCAGGCAATCTGAAAGCTATACAAAAATGGGCGACACAGGCGGATGCGGACTGCGAAGTCATTAGCGAAACACATAACAAAAGCGATACCGTCATCCGCGACGGAAAACCTCTGTCCGGTCAAATTTACGAAGTCGCCTGCCACAACACGCGCGGCTACCTTCTGATGATCAAAGGCTCAAAACTATCCGAAGCCATCCCCTGCCACATAAGCTGGGAAATGCGGGGCCAAAACCCCAAATCCTACGCCTGCCGTATTCTGGCCAACCGCTATTCCCCTGACTGGATCAGTGATCGCGCCAATGCCAAATTACCAGACTGCGGCCCGGTTGACGCCTTGTGGATCAGTGGTTTTGGCAAAGACACCAGTATCATCGAAATCCATTGCGCCAACGGTCTGGGGGGCGTCCTGTCCTTCCCCTCCCGACGCGATACCTCCGATTCTCAGGTGACCCTGATTTCCTGCCTGAAATTACTGGAGAGCGAGACCAAATGTCAGAACACCAATGCCCCACAGGCGGCAAAGACCTTCGGTGCGGTATTCGCCGACAGGCTACCGGCCTGTACGATCAATAATGGCCGCTTTATCGGTGCGAATGCCACGGCCGAATTTTACGAAATCGGCTGCGCCGACGCACCGGCATTTATTCTGGCCACCTCTGGCACCGGTCAGTTCCTTGATATTCTTGGTTGCGAAAAAGCCGCCAATGTCGGTGGCTGCCAGTTCAGCCCAACACGAAACTAAGCACTTAAGCCCCATCGATAAATTTCAAAGCCTTGCCGAAAACCGTCGGCAAGGCTTTTTTATCGCCCCACGTCAATAGTTGATAATTGTTGTGCTGTCGCAAATATTCGGCCATCTCAGTCTCGGAAAGACAACGTCCCCACACCTCCTGCCTAAGGGTGAAGTGGGTAAAAACATGGGTGTAATTTCCGGCATAAATTTCGCCGTTTTTTGCCGAAATTCCCTCGATTTCATCTATCCGCCCCCACGGCTCCGCCCGCCATTCCAGATGCGGCAAACCAAGCATCCCCCCCAGCAATCCTTTGTCGGGACGACGCTCGACCACCACCCCTTCAGCCGAATAAAACACAAAGACAACCCCATGCCGCACCGGTTTTGGCACCTTCACGGCCTTGACCGGATAGGTCTCAGCTCGCCCTTCCGCAAACGCCTGACACCCTGAATTTAAAGGACATTTCTCACAAAGGGGCGACTTTGGCCGACAAATCAGACTGGCCAGATCCATCAAAGCCTGCGGCCAGTCCCTTGCCCGTTCCGGCCTGACCCAAAGCGCTGCCAGACGCCTTAATTCCGGCCGCGCCTCAGGCACTGCGGTTTTTACCGCATAGAATCGGCTCATGATGCGCTCAACATTACCATCGACCACATTGGCCGCTTCGCCAAAGGCAAAGGCCATCACCGCCGCCGCCGTATAGGGGCCAAAACCCGGCAATTTCAGCAGTTTGCTTTCATCTTCTGGGAAAGCACCTTCATAGTCCGAAACCACTATCCGCGCACATTTCAGCAGGTTTCTGGCCCGCGAATAATATCCAAGTCCGGCCCATTCCGCCATGACCTGCGCATCGTCCGCTGCCGCCAAATCCCTGACCGTCGGCCACAACTTCGTAAACTTTTCAAAATAAGGGGCGGCATGCGGCACCGTTGTCTGCTGAAGCATGACTTCAGACAACCAGACCCGATAAGCATCGGATTTTTCTTGAGATTCAGGCCCAACGCGCCAAGGCAGTACACGCGCATGATCATCATACCACACCAAAAGACGCTGACGGAAAACCGAGACATTATCCGCCGAAGCCGCTATAGTCATATCCATGAAACGCGACCTGCCGTCCCTTGAAGAAGCCGTACACATCTTACGCTCAACGCGTACCCGTCGTGCGCCAAAACCGCCGCCGCCGGTTAACCGACAGATAGCGCCCCTTTTGAAATCGCTCAATGAGAGATTTGAAGCCTACGACACCGGTGCAGGCCGCCTCAAAAGCCGCTGGCCTGAGATTGTCGGCGAAACCGTCGCCCGCCTCAGCGAACCGGCTAAGGTCATCAAAGGCAAGACCGGCACCTTGGAACTTAAGGTCGAAGGGGCCTATGCCGCTGCCATCCAGCACCAGAGCCAGCCGATCATTGACCGCGTCAACCTGTTTCTGGGGGCAGGCACCATCAGCCGTCTGCGTATCGTTCAGGGGCCGGTGACCAAGGCCAAAACCCCGACCGCACTTGATCTTATTAAGATGCTTGATGCCTCGGTTTATCTTATACTTATGTAATTTCTGAGG
>JBCEBX010000208.1:0-447 GCA_039206455.1 Asticcacaulis sp. | reverse complement strand
ACGCGCGGTTTTACAAAAAGGCAAATCCTAGAACGCCTTACCGCGGGCTGTAATCACTTGCCAAACGCCCCGATATGGCTCTAGGAATGAGACCCAAGGATTCCGCCACAAAACACAAGAGGCCCCTCATGACCCTGACCCGCAAAACCCTTGTCAAAAGCGCATTGGCGACTGGCTTCCTACTCGCGGGTCTCGGCCTCGCTGCCTGTGGCAACAAGGCCGCCAATATCGGTGCCGATGACATGAGCATGGGTCCGGCAGACGCCAAAGTGACCCTGATCGAATATGCCTCGGTCACCTGCGTGCATTGTGCGACCTTTAATGAAAAAGTCTTTCCGGCCATCAAGGAAAAATACATTGATACCGGCAAGGTACGCTACGTCTATCGTGAATTCCTGACCGGCCCCGCCGATGTCTCGGCTGCGGGTGTACTGGTTGCGCGCTTCG
>JBCEBX010000207.1:7711-15292 GCA_039206455.1 Asticcacaulis sp. | reverse complement strand
GACGCACACCGGTCGAGCCCATCTCATAGAGGATCTGCATGTCCTCATCGATCTCGGCATCAGTGACCATCGTCCCGCGTTCAGGACGCGTCGGCAACTGCATATTGGCCCCGTAAACCTTATAGGGCTTGCCGTTCAGCAGGAAGGTGCCATTCTTTTCGACCGAAACCGTACGGATACCGAGCGGCACAGACAGGGAGTCCTGCGTACCGGCGGCGCGATCGTTGACCTCCGCCACGACCTTATAGAGGTAAGGCGATTTGCGCCCTTCCCACAGCTTCGGGTTTTTGAGGTTATAGTTGAACTCAACCACATTACCGGCACCCGCGGCAAAGGTCTGGGTCTGGGTTTGCGTAGCCACCGTCTTACCGTCAGCATCCAGAACACGGGTGACAACCTCTACGCTTTTTTGCGCCGTATCGTCGTTTTTGACATGCACACGGGCGCGAACATGAGCGGTACCCTTACCGATCGAGTGGGTATCGACATAGACGCCCGGCCCGCCGAAATCCATCAGGTCAATATGCACATTCGGTACGGTGATCAGGTTCACTTCACGCGTCAGGCCGCCAAAGATATTGAAATCGCCATTGAGCGGCGCGACATGCGGCAGCTTGGTATTATCGACGCGCACCGCAAAGGTATTGGGGCTAGCCCGCAGATAATCGGTGACATCGAGACGAAAGGCCGCATAGCCGCCTTCATGACGCCCCACCTTCTGACCATTGATAAACACATCCGCCGCCAGAGGCACACCGCCAAAATGCATGAAGAAACGCTTACCCGACGGATGTCCGACATCCATCTTAAAACGATACCAGGCCGGGCCGCGATAATAGGTGCCATAGGGCTCACCATGGCGGTTCAGGTCCCCGCCCTCCCCCAGTGAGTCAAGATTATAGGTGTGCGGCAGGCGCACCTCCGTCCAGTCCCTGTCATCGATCACCAGCGCCTCGGCACCGGCAATATCGCCCTGTTTGAATTTCCAGCTGTCCTTAAATTTAAAGACATAGCGGTCATTGCTCAGGGTCTGAGTCTGGGCAACCGCCTGAGTTGCGCCCATCAGCATCAGACCGGCTGCCATCGCGCCGATTATTTTGTGCATCGTTCCTCGTCCTGCGTTAATTTAACACAAAACGTATTACGTATGACAAGTGTGGTCAAGTTAAGAATACCCCCTTTGGCTATCAAAGGGGGTATCGCCTCAGCTTATTAGCGCACCAGCGAGTCGCGCGTGATATCGCTGATCTTTGTTGAGCCGGTCAGGGCCATGGCCACACGCATTTCTTTCTCGATCAGGCCAAGCAGATGCGTGACCGCCGCTTCACCACCGGTGGCCAGCGCATAGATATAGGCACGGCCCAGAAGCACGCCCTTGGCCCCCAGCGCCAGAAGGCGCACAACATCAAGACCCGTGCGCACACCGGAATCGGCCAGAATAGTCATGTCATCGCCCACAGCGTCGGCAATATCGGGCAGGGCGCGCGCAGACGACAGAACGCCATCCAGCTGACGCCCGCCGTGGTTGGAGACAATGATCCCATCCGCGCCAAAGGTCACCGCATCTTTCGCATCCTGAGGATCAAGGATGCCCTTGATGATCATTTCGCCCCGCCAGAAGTCACGAATCCATTCGAGGTCTTTCCACGAGATAGATGGATCGAAATTGGCCCCCAACCAGCCGATATAGTCCTCGAGACCCGTAGCCTTACCGAGATAGGTCGAGACGTTCCCCAGATCATGCGGCGTGCCCATCAGACCGACATCAACGGCCCATTCGGGTTTACCTACCGCCTGAAGCATACGCCGCCAGGGGCCGTCCTTGCCGCTCATGCCCGAATGCAGGTCGCGGTAACGCGCCCCCGGCACCGGCATATCAACGGTAAACACCAGTTTGGTTGACCCCAGCGCCATGGCGCGTTCGAGCGCGTCCTTCATGAAACCGCGATCTTTCAGGACATAGAGCTGGAACCAGATCGGCGCACCGGTGGCTTCGGTCACTTCCTTGATGGAACAGACGCTGACGGTTGACAGAATATAGGGAATATTGGCTTTTTTTGCCGCGCGGGCCGCCTGCTGCTCACCCCGACGGCGATACATGCCCCCAAGTCCTACCGGCCCAAGGCCTACCGGCATGGCAATTTTTTCACCAAACCATTCCGTCTCAAGCGACAGATCGGCGACATTTTTCAGCACCCGCTGGCGCAAGGCAATTTCTGCCAGATCCGACACGTTGCGCCCCAGCGTATATTCCGCATAAGCCCCGCCATCGAGATAATCGAACAGAAAGCGCGGCAGTTTGCGGCGAGCGGCTTCGCGGTAATCGGTCGAGGCGGAAATGATCATCACACAGTCCTTTTTCCCCTCCCCTGCGCGTCGGGGAGATGGCCAGTTTGCGGAGCACAAACGGCCCCATATTATTTCGTTCTCTTAGGCCCTTCGTTCGCGCACGTCTATACATTTGCGCTCAGAATCAAGCCTCAGCGTCAAATCGGCGCGGTCTGGCATTTCGCGCAATATATGCCGCGTCAGGCGCTCATAATGCTGAATAAACCGCGCAATCTGATCATCCGTCATGACCTGCGCCCCTATGCGTCCTGACTGCACCAGTTTTACCTTCAGGTCATGTTCCTGTTGGGTGCGCCAGCCCTGCACCACCTCAAACGACGGGGCGGCCAGCAGGATCAGCCGGTCAAGCTGTGCGAACAACGGCGCGTAAACGGTTTCAAGCTGTGTGTTGACATAGGCCCGCCAGAGGCCTTTGGCGTCTTCGGTGACCTCAAGATCATTGACCGGTGTTTGCAAGGCCGCTTCGGTTTCCGCAACCGCCCCGACGGCCCAGCCCTCAAACAGAACCACATCCACCGGCCCGTCAATCAGCGGCCATTGCGCCCTAAGGAACGGCGTGTCATTGGCCTTGTCGAAACGCGGTAACCTGACCGGCTTTTGGGCTTTCAGGGCCTGAAACACCTCAAGTCCCAGACCAACATCATGTGTCCCCGGCACACCGCGTGTCACCAGAAGCGGATGTACCCTGTGCGCCAGCATGGCCCGCGCCTCAGGGCTGAGATAGAGATCATCCAGCGATAGCACCGCGACCTTCAGACCCCGTGCCGCAAGCCGGTTTTTCAGCGCTTCGCACAGCGTTGACTTGCCTGACCCTTGCGAGCCGCACACACCGACAAACAAGGGGCGCGCGGCCCCTTCAAGCCAATTTAAAACGGCCGTTTCCGCGATCTCAGGCGATCCGGTCAAGCAGGTCTTCTCCGGCAAAGAAACGATCGAGATTATAAGCGGCCCGCAAACCCATGTCCGTGCGCGTTTCAATCGTCGCTGATCCCAGATGCGGCAACAACACCGCATTCTCAAGCCCTAACAAATCAGGGTGAATCTTCGGCTCCTGCTCATAGACATCAAGCCCTGCCGCCGCGATCACACCGTTTTTGAGTGCCGCTGCCAGATCGGCTTCGTTGATCACAGAACCCCGCGCCGTATTGATGATAATGGCCGTGGGCTTCATCGTCTTAAGCAATGCCGCATTGATCAGGTGCTTCGTGTCCGGCCCACCCGGCGTATGCAGCGACAGGACATCAGACTCTGCTGCCAGTTGCTCCAGCGAAGGCAAATAACGCGCACCAAATTCGGCCTCGGTTTCCGCTGCGGCCTGACGGCGGCTGTAATAGGCGATCTCAACCCCAAGCGCGGCTTTTGCCTTTTGCGCGGTCGATTGCGCAATGCGGCCAAAACCCACCAGACCGAGCGTTTTCCCCTTAAGTGACTGCCCCAGAAACTGTGTCGGCTTCCAGCCATCCCACTGACCCGATCTAAGACCACGCTCGGCCTCAGAAGCGCGGCGACTGGTCATCAGCATCAGTAAAAGTGCAATCTCTGCTGTCGCCTCGGTCAGAGCGCCCGGCGTATTGGAGACCGAAATCCCCGCCGCCTTTGCCGCCTCAAGGTCGATATGCTCAAAACCGGCTCCGAAATTGGCAATCATCTTAACCCGTGCATTGGGCGCACCTAAGACCTCGGCATCCAGCTTGTCGGTCAGGGTCGGACACAGGGCATCATATTCTGCCATAGTGGCAATCAGGTCAGATTTCGACAGGCTGGCCCCGTCTTTCAGAGTCACATCATAGTGCGCCTCAAGATAGGCCAGAGCCTTTTCAGGCCATGCGCGGGTCAGCAGGATCTTAGGTTTGGTCATTATTACCGCCGTTTGAAAATCGCCTGACGCTTTTCCTTGAAGGCCGCCCGGCCCTCATGTGCGTCTTCGGTGGCGAAGCATATGGTTTGCAGGTCGCGTTCATATTCCACGGCCTTTTCATAGGGCATGGTGTGGGCGGCGCGCAAGTTCAGCTTGGCCGTTTCCGCCGCAATCGGTGCGCGTGAGGAAATGGTCGCCGCCAGTTCTCTGGCACGTGCCATCAGATTTTCACTTTCAACCACTTCGGACACCAGCCCCCATTGCAGGGCCTTAGCGGCATCAATCGCATCACCGGTCAGGATCATCAGGGCAGCATTGGAAGCGCCTAATGAATGGACAAGGCCTGCCGCCATGCCACCGCCACCGATCCAGCCAAGCTTGATTTCCGGTGCGGCAAACTGCGCATTGGGCGAGGCCAGACGAATGTCACAGGACATGGCCGTTTCAAGACCACCGCCAAAGGCATAGCCGTTAACCGCCGCAATAGTAGGTTTGAGACAAAGGCGGATGGCGTCGCAATAATCACCGCGATTACGAAATTCCCACGGCGTCTTGTAATCATCCAGCGTTTTGATGTCTGAACCGGCGCAAAATGACCGCTCACCAGTACCGGTTACGATAACGCATCGGATCGTATCCGAGGCATTGATTTCGGCAATCGCGTCCTCAAGGGCCTTGGCCATATCGGGTGTCACCGAATTGAGCTTTTGCGGGCGGTTGAGAGTGAGTATGGCCACATGGCCATCGACGTCGTAAATCAGTTCATCAGTCATGTCTCGACTCCGGTCGGATGATAGTCCGTATAAAGATTATTCAGGCTCTTAATGACCGACCCTGCCGCTTCTTTGCCCTCAAGTGCCTGCCGCAGACGCGCAGACGCCGCGGTCTGGAAGGCAATGGCATGGCTGTGACGCGGCCTGAGATAGGCGGCCTCAAGGGTGTCATAGGTATTGAGATAAAACCGGCCCCAGCCGGCATTTACCTGTGGATCGCGCCAGGCTGATTTCAAGGATGGCTGGCCATCATGGGCAGGAATAAAGCCGATCTGCGCGGCGTCGCTCATCAGCCAGCGCAGGTGCGTCAAAAGCGCAGGCGTTATCTCGCATTTGCGCGAAATGCCAATGCCAGTGCCGCCAAGGGTCGAGCCAATACCACCCTCACCGCGCGGGGCATTACCAAAGCCCAGACGGTCGGCATAGTTGACATAGCCATAGATCAGCGGACACAGGGCCACATCATCATGATCGCACATGTGCTGAAGAATGCCGATGGGGTTTTTATCGCGCACACTTACGGGACTGCGTTCCGCCAACTCCCGCATCAGTTCATAGGCCGCTTCACCGGTTTCGCGTCCGATAAACTGATCGCGATCCGCTGCCGGTTTTTCGCCCATCGCCACACAGATGGACTGAAAGCTTAAGGCCGCATGCGGTCCCGCCAGCGACAAAGCCACCGGCAAACGCTTCGACAGGCAGACAACCGCATCCCATGTCTCAGGCATGGCACCGGTCAGGTCTTCGCGTGCCGCCATGACCTGTGTGGCGGCATCGAGCGGCAAGGCCCAATGCTTTCCGGCATAGTGATAGGACGACAGGCTTGGGCCAATACAGTTAGCCTCAAGACGGGCAATTTCATCAGCCCCGAACATATCCTCAAGCGGCACAAGGCAGTCATGCGCCACCGCTTCGCCGACATGCGGATGATCCAGCACCACCAGATCATAACGCGCGCACAGATCGGCAATCGGATGGGTTTCAAACCCTTCAAGCGGATGTTTGTCCCACCTGAGACTAAAGCCTTCGACCTTTTCCGAGGCTGCTGCCAGCGCGTTAAAACCGCGCGGATGATCCCAGGTCAGACCGTGATAGTGATGAGATAGTGACACAACAATCTTCCTTGATCATTCCCTCTCCCCCTAGGGGAGAAGGAAAAATGGTCTAATCCTGCTTCACTACACCGGCGGCAATAAGCGCTTCGATTTCTGCATCCGACTTACCGGCCTCGCGCAGAATTTCACGACTATGCTCACCTACCAAAGGCGCACCGCGTTCAATTTTTGACGGCGTCTTAGAGAATTTAATCGGGAAACCGGGGGTTTTTACGCGGCCCTCGGTCGGATGATCATATTCAACAAAGGTGCCGTTGTGGGCGATCTGAGGATCATTGACCAGTTCCTCATAACCATAGACCGGCCCGCACCAGATATCGACTTCGCGCATGTCTTTAAGCCAGTCGGCACTCGAACGGGTTTTCAGCGCCGTCTTTACCCGCGCATAGATTTCGTCGCGATGTGTCCAACTGTCGGTTTCCTCATCCAGCCCGTCAAAGAACGGATCGGCAATCACCTTACCCAGCTTTTGAAGATTGGCCATGGCGACGGTGACATAGCCATCCGTTGTTTCAAACACGCCATAGGGGGCGCGGATATAACAATGGGCGTGCGGCTCAGCCGAGCGGGTCTGAGGCTTTTTGCCGACCGTAAAGACCGACAGTTCCTGCATCTGGATGGTGGCAATGGCATCGAGCATATTGACCTCGACCTTCTGCCCTTCACCCGTGCGTTCGCGGTGGAACAGAGCCGCCAGAACGCCTTCAAACGCGGTATAGGCCGCCACGGAATCGACCAGAAACTGACCGGCGGGTGACGGCGGCTGATCGGCACTGCCCGATGACATCATAGCCCCTGACATGGATTGCAGCAGCAAGTCCTGACCGGGGTAATTCTTGTATGGCCCGTCCTCGCCGTAGCCGGACATGGAGACATAGATCAGGCGCGGATTGAGGGCGCTTAAGGTCTCATAATCGACCCCCAGACGCGCCGCCACACCCGGACGATAGTTTTGCAAAAACACATCGGCGGTTTTGACCATATCCATCAACAATGCCTTGCCGTCAGGGGCTTTCAGGTCAACAGCCAAAGAGCGCTTGTTACGGTTGAGCGACAGGAAAGAGACATTGATTTTATTGCCGCGCGCCCCTCCCGCCGAAGCGTGGCGTTGCCATTCGCCGGTCACCGGCTCGACCTTCACCACATCGGCTCCAAGGTCACCCAGACGCTGCGCCGCAAACGGCCCCGCCATGGCAATCGAACAATCAAGGACGCGGATACCGCTTAGAATAGACATGTGGACTGACCTTAGCTCATGATCCAGCCGCCGTTTACATTCAGCGTCTGTCCGGTGATGAAACCCGCTTCTTCAGCGGCTAAAAATGAAATGGCATAGGCGATATCGCCGGCATGACCGCGGCGCTTGACGGACTGCTGGGCCAGTACGTGACGATTATAGCCTTCGGGATCAGGGTTGATCGCCTCGGCATCGGTGGGAAAGGCCCCCGGTGAAAGGGCATTGACCGTAATGCCATGCGGGCCGAAT
>JBCEBX010000207.1:0-7701 GCA_039206455.1 Asticcacaulis sp. | reverse complement strand
CGCGCCCTTGGAGGCCACATAGGGATAAAGATTGGGCCAGAAGCCAGACAGGGTAATAGAGGCAATATTGATGATGCGGCCAAAGCCTTTGACCCTCATACCGCCAATGGCTTCCTGAACGGCGACAATACCGGCATCGACATTAATCCGCTGAACGAACTGATGCTCTTCGATACTATAGTCTTCAAAAGGTTTTGACGGGTAAATAGCCGCATTATTGATGACCACATCAAAGCCATCGGTTTGCTTATGCGCGGTTTTCAGATCGGTGCGAAAGCCCTCAAGGTTTCCCATATCGCTTTGTAAAACCATCAGCCGCTCGCCATAGGCAGAGGCTTCGGCTTGCAACTGCGCGATCTTGGCAGGGTTATTGTCCACCGCCACCACCGTCGCGCCCTTTTCAAGCAGCAACAGCGTCGTTTGCAACCCCAGACCACCGGCTGCACCCGTATAAAGAACCGTCTTCCCCTGCATGACTATCGCCCCACTATGGGCAAAAAGTCACCGGAGACGGCGGGATAGGCCGCCTCCGGCTGAGTTGCGACGGCACGGATCCGATTGAGGGAATCGCGCACCGAAGCCGCATCGGGGAGGACGCGGAAAACAGTGTCGTAGCGACGTTCGTCGCCATGCTCGAGCCAGATCAACTCACCGCGCTCCTTGGCGGTTTGCTTGCCCGTCACATGGTTGGTCGATGGCTCAATGCCCAACGCATAATGGCCGGAGTGAAAGTTCTGCCATTCATACATGGCAGGAAACTGAGATTTCAGGGTCTGCACCTCAAGGCCAAAACCAATGGCCTCATTGACCAGTGCCACCGAAACGCGGCCTTCGGCATCCGGCTGCATCTCATGCTGCCATACCTGTTCGTGGAAATTGAGTTTCGGCGCAGGCATATGGCGATAGCCGGTCTCTTGTTTCTGGTAATCGTCACCGGCATGTGACGCCCAGACCACGTCCTTAATCGGCGCGACATATTCCGAGCCTTCGGCCAATACCGGATGGCCGACATTGATATGGTAGCAGTACATGTGCGGCGTGCGGTAAAAGCCGTGATTGACCACACGGTCATGAAGGCGGATGTCATTGGAACCGACCGCCACCTCAATACGGCGGATCAGGTGCAGGTCTTCGCCAAAAACGGTGGATTGCTGCACAACCCCTTCAGCCCAAAGGATGCACTCATCCCCCTCCCAGCGCTCACCATAACCTGACAGCTTTGCGGGGATTGTACCAATGCGCCCATGCAGGGAAGACTCAACCGTTTTGCGCGGCCCGTAATAATAATGCTCTGCCGGATCAGCATCCATAAACAGGATGTGATCAAGGCCACAGGTGACCATCAGACCTGAGAAGGACCGGAACCAGCCAAGCCCGCCCTCGCCTTCATATTCATGCAAAGACGGATGACGAAAACCTGACGGCGAGTGCCAGCCAACAGCGCGGCCATTATGCTCACATTCGGCAATATCCATGGCGCGATCGATGAGGACGGTAAAGCGCAGGCCCGTACCGGTACGAAACTCTAGCATACGGTTGCCGCGCTCAACACCATCTCCCAGCGTCATCAGTCGCACACCGGCAAACTGGGACAGCGACCCCGTATGCTCCGCGACCTCGCGTCGGGACAGGTGGCGTCCGTACAGATTGACCATTACACTTTACTCCGGCGTTTCCAGTTTTTTATAATATGTATTATGTATTCCGTTTTACAATCATTCTGATTGATGTCAATACATCATTTTAAATCAAATCACGCATCTGAAGCCGTTGAAAACGTCGTAAGCCGCCGCCGCTTAAACCCAAGGACGATCTGCTCTTTCCCTTGTGTCTCAAGCCTTTTTCGTCTTGTGGGCATACGCTTTTGATGTATTTTGATGTCTAATGGATAAGATTTTTAACCTATGGCTGCGACACTCAGATCCATAAAAACGAATAACAGGCTCAGGAATCTCATCGTGAATGTACAACCCGATCTGCCCTCTGGACGTGTCACTCTGGTCGATGTTGCACAAGCCGCAGGGGTTTCAACGGCAACGGTGGACCGCGTCCTGAATGATCGCGCGGGCGTGCGCAGCCGCACCCGTGACCTTGTTGTAGAAGCCGCCCAACGCCTCGGCTATCTCGAACCGGTCAGCGAGGCGCGAGACTATCGCGCCCCCCAGACGCTCGATTTTGTCCTGCCTGCCGGTAATAATACCTTTATCCGTCACTTCGCCGCCCACCTGCAAAACATCAGCGCCGCGCGCCCCGGCACCTTTGTCAGGCTGCACCATATCGAAGGCTTCGATCCCGCCGCCCTGAGCCGTGCCCTGCATAAGCTTGAGGGTCATTCGTCTGCGGTCGGCGTTGTGGCGCTTGATCACCCACTGGTGCGCGAAGCTTTGCGCAGCCTGATTGCCTCAGGTACACGCGTCGTGACCCTGATGTCGGATATCTCCAATGTCGCGCATGAAGGCTATATTGGCGTAGATAACCGCGCGGCCGGTCGCCTGAGCGGGTATCTGCTCGGTCGCCTTCTGCCCAAGGGCGCTGCCAAGGTCGCCCTGTTTGCCGGTTCACTATCCTATCGCGGCCACGAAGAACGCGAGATGGGCTTTCGGCACGTGCTGAATGACGATTATCCCGACCTGACAATTGTCGAAATGCGTGAAGTGCGCGATGACACCGAACGCGCCTACAACGAAGCCAGATCCATTCTTCGTCAGCATCCCGACCTGTCGGGTATCTATAATATCGGTGCCGGTAATCGCGGCATTGCCCGCGCTATTGAGGAAAGCGGTCGCAAGGATGATCTCATCTTTATCGGCCACGAACTGACTGAGCACACACGCCGCTTCCTGCTCAATGGGGTGATGGATGTGGTCATCGATCAGAACCCGCGCGTCGAGGCGCGTGAAGCGATTGACCGGTTATTGCATCTTTTGAATGCCGATGCCCCTGCCCTTCAAACGCCAATACGCGTTCAGGCCATTTTTAAGGAAAACATCCCGGAATAGGGCCGGTTGAGCAGCACCCAGTCGTTCCCAACAGATAATTTATAAATGAGAATAATTCTCATTGACATGAGAACAGGGCCTGTGCTTTATAGTCCTCAGACCGGACAGCCTGACAATTCGTCACTCCCTGATGTGTTTCCACTCTGTCCGTCCTGTTGAGGTGAACCCTGTTCCCTCTTGATTCCTCGGTGCACTGAGGCCTGTCTGTAGCCAGACAGGCCTCTTTTTTAGCAAAGCGCGAAAACTCACAAAAGCCACATTCGCCCCCTAAAAGGGCGAGGTCAGGATGATATCCGGCAGCGCCACGCAATAGATAACAGGTCTGAAAACCGTTTTTAATTACGGCAGGCCTATCTTGTAGCTACGGCCTGAATTTCCCATATCCCAATTTGACAGCCGCAATGAAGCGGCAAGACTGACCGCCTTAGTGGCCGTCCGTCCTTTATTTATATCGCGGCCTTAAGGTCGCACAGGATTGATTATGAACCGTAACCAAAACCACCGCAGCCCGGCACATAGCCGCCCGCTGCATTCCCCCCGAACCTTACCCGAAAGGCAAAAAGCCACCCAGGGTTTTACGCAACGTGAAATCCAGCAACTCGTCGCCGAGATGCTGGGTTAATACAGGTCTCTGCGGTAACGCCCGCCAGCCAGAGCCGTTTCCAGCCAGTCCGGCCCGGCAATATCCTTAAGGGCCTCTTCGACCGCGCGCCCCATATCCAGACCACCGCACACCATTACGGCGGTGCCGTCCTTAAGGAAACCACGCACCTCATCGGCCCGCCTGCGCAGCACATCCTGCACATACTCGCCCTGATGGTCTTCGGGGCGGGAAAAAGCCAGATCAAGCCGTGAAAGACGTCCTTGCGCCTGCCAGTCGCGCATCTCCTGCGCCAAAGCCCCGTCGGCTTGCGGATACCGCTCACCATAGACAAGCCAGCACGAACGGCCTTTACGCTGCAAATCAACCAGATGCGGGCGTAATCCCGCAAGCCCCGAACCGGCCGCAATCAGCAGCACCGGCCCCTTTCCGGCAGGCGTATGGAAATTCTTATGTGCCTTAAGCCTGAGAGGAACCGTGTCGCCCTCAACCGTCCTGAAGGTCAAAAGACCCGAGCCAATACCCCGCGTCCCGTCGGTCTTTAGGACCTCACGCACATAAAGACGCAACGTGGCTTCTTCGGGTAAGGAGGCAATAGAATAGTCACGGCGGTGTCCATCTGCCGTGCGAATTTCCGCCAGATCACCAGCTTGCCAGTCAAGGGATTCCGGTGCCAGATCAATCTGATAGAGCCCTGCGGCAGAGCTTTGCGGATTAAGGCGTGTACGGGACTGTAAGGTCCATGGCCCAAAGCCGTCATCCTCAGCGACCGCTTCCCCGCCCCACTCCTTGAGATAGTTAGCCCACAGCTTAAGTGACGCCGGATCAAGATCATCAACCTCAAGGCAGGGCTTAAGCGCCGTCGCCCCGCAAACTTTCAGCCAGTCATAGACCCTGTGACCGAAGGCGCAGAAATCCGTATATTTGCGTTCACCCAGCGCCAGCACGGCAAAGCTTTGTCGCGACAGATCAGGTTTTGTCCCGATCAACCGACTTTCAAAACTACGGCCATCATCGGGCGCATCACCGACCCCTGTGGTCGAAGCGATCATCAGTATGCGTTTGGCGGTCTGCAAATCGTCAGCGCTGACCTTATCCGCCGCCAGATAACGCACCTTTTGACCGCCCGCGTTCAGCGCCTTTTCACTGTGCCGCGCCAACTCTTCCGCCTGACCGGTCTGGGAGGCGGAAATAACCAGTACATCACAAGCTTCTGCTGCCTGTTGTTTTTCCCGCCCGCCCCAAAGCGTGAAGGCACTCATCAGCGCCCAGACAGCCGTTGCTCCACCGGCAAAGGCAAGCTTCAGCGGATCATCACTCATCAGTTCAATCATAACCAGGCCTCCAGAGCCGGACTTAACCGCTCCGATCCATCACGCAGGCGCATCAGGCATGGCACCTCATGCGCCGCCGCAAACGCCATGCCCTTATCAGGGCCCATAACCATAAGGGCGGTGGCCAGCGCATCCGCCCGCCAGCAGGCAGCATCAAACACACTGACCGATTTTACGCCTGATACCGTCGGGGCCGCCGTCTCAGCATCAATCGTGTGCGACAAAACCATTCCGTCATGGACAAATGACCGTACCGTTTCACCAGACGTGGCGACCGCCAGATCACACAGGGCGACAACGGTTTTTTCACGCGCCTGTTCTATTTCGACCCAGAACGGCAAGCCGTCATCGCGCACGCCGAAGCCTTTGAGTTCCCCGCCGATTTCAATAAGCGCCGCCTCAACGCCATAGCTGGTCTTCAGCATCTGCGTCACCGCATCGACGGCATAGCCCTTGGCAATGCCACAGAGATCAAGACAGACCCCTTCGGGTTTGATCAGGCCTTGTGCCTGCCAGTTGACCTTTCGCCAGTCCTGCCGTTTTTTCAGCGCCGATACCTCCGAGGCCTGCGGCACGCCTTCCGGCACTGCCCGCGCGCCAAAGCCCCAAAGTTCCACTGCCTCCAGTAGGGTCGGATCATAGGCTCCATCGGTCAGATGCGCGATATTCAGGCCCTGCCGAATGACCTGAGACAACATCAGCGGCAAGGGCACATAGGCTCCGGCGGGGGCCTGATTAAACCGCGTCAGATCGGAATCGGCCCGATAGGGGCTCATCTCGGCATCAATACGCTCAAGCAAGGCTATAATCTGCGCCTGAATTTGCGATTGCTGCGCCTCAGAGGTCACATAGGCCACCACCGACCACGATGTCGCAAAGGCCCGACCAGAAAAAGTCACGCGCACACATCCTGCCGCCGGCTTTGGCTCACGCCGCAGTTCGGGGATCAGGACACGGTTTTCACCGGTGTGCGCGCTCAACATAACCGATCTTCTTTAAGGATATCAGGGCTTATAGCTGAACTTGACGTCGCCCAGTTCCACAGACCCCTTGACCGAACCGGCAGAGACTTTTTTGGCGTCCCACTTGAATGGCACCTTTACGACTTCAGCGCCGCCATGTTCGCGTGAGGCTTCGACGCGCAGCACATAATCACCTGCCGCCAGCCCTTTGAAGG
Source organism: Asticcacaulis sp. (assembly GCA_039206455.1). Lineage (GTDB taxonomy): Bacteria > Pseudomonadota > Alphaproteobacteria > Caulobacterales > Caulobacteraceae > Asticcacaulis. Next base: position 1,590 of record JBCEBX010000207.1, on the reverse strand, counting down.
CCTTATGGTTGCTGTCAAATTTCAGGGTATGACGACCCGGCGCACGCGTGGCATTCGACAGGCCATCAACGGGCATATCCAGATTGCGGCCCGACTTGCGCCACCAGGCGCGCATGTCCTTAAGCCACTTGTTGCCTTCCTTGTTCTTCATGGCCACATCGTACCAGACGAACAGGTCGCTCTTATGAGCACCAGACGCATCCTCAATCCAGCCCGCGACATAGGGCTTGTGATAGGAGGCGACATTCAGCCGCGGCACTTCGACCTCAAGCGTCACCGTACCGGCAGACGCCGCCGTCGCCCCTAAGGCAGACACACCCAGAACACTTGTCCAGACCGTTGATTTAGCAAACATTTGCGAGCCTTTACGCATGGATGAATAACAAGAACAGTATCAGAGGGACAATAGTCCCAAGTCCGACCAGAGGCCATGTGATCCGCCGACCCCGGGCGTAGATCCACAAAAGCCCCAACCCCGTAAGACAGAAAATCACCGAGGCAATGGCAATAACATCAATAAACAGCGACCATGCCGGGCCAGAATTGCGGCCCTTGTGCAGGTCATTCAGCACCGCAATGACGCCGCGATGGCTGCGTTCATAAGTCGTGAAACCCGTCTCACGCTCGATGGCCATCCATTCATCAAGCCCAGGCCCAGGCATCGAAAGATAAACCTCTTCTTCCGATACCTCGACCACGGCCCGTTTAACATTGATGCCGGTGTCCGTGCGGATCGCCTTAGCCAGACCCGCAGGCAACACGGCCTTGTCTTCAGCCGTACCCAGCAGTGCCACAGTTTCAGCACTCAGGTCTTTTTCCCACGTGGTTATCTTCGCCTCTGCCTCAATCGCCGAGGCATGGTTGAGCGTGAACCCTGTCACCGAGAACAGGATCATCCCCACCAGACAGAGCGCCGAAGATATCCAGTGCCACTGACGCAACTGATTGCGCCAGAAGGACGGACTGAGCTTGAAACCAATGGCCATAAACGTAACGGTTCTTAGTAAGGCAGAACTTCAAGTGTCGCCGAATAGCTCAGGCGACGCTGAGGCTGCGAAGGCACGTCATGGCCGTCTTCGTCATGGTCGTGATGGGCTTCGGCCCCTTCTTCGGGGCGCGGCGGGTATGAGGCGTTAAACCAGTAGGCACCAGCGAACGGCAGATCGACCGAAACCTCGCCATTGGCATCGCTCTTGTAAACCTTGTCACCCAACTCGCCGCGATAGCGCACACCACCGGCAATGACCTTAACTGAGACACCGGCGGCAGGCTTGCCTTCGACCAGCACGCGGAACTTGCCCGGCTCACCGGCCACCAGATCGGTTACCGGTTGCAGCGGCTGAAGCTCGATGCCTGTTCCAAGTGGCTTAAGTTCCGATGGCGCACCGGCGGTAACAAAGGTTTCCACACGGCTTAAGGAATGGGTGATGCTTACATCTTCAGCACCGGCAGGCACCTGAGAGGCAATGTTATCAACGGTGCCGCGCACCCGCTTTTGCTCACCATTTTCCTTAAAGCTGGCAAATGCGCCCTCGCTCACCAGAGCCACACGATAGGTACCGGCCTGCGACACCTTCAGGTCAAATACCG
>JBCEBX010000206.1:14777-15304 GCA_039206455.1 Asticcacaulis sp. | reverse complement strand
CTGACGAACAGTTCAAAATAGGACTGGTTTGTGCGGGTTATGGTGTCTTCCCGCGTCCAACCGCGATTTTCTGCCACCTTATCATAAAGATGGGTGACGAAGGCCGGTTCATTTCGCCGCCCGCGCATAGGCACCGGCGCCAGATAGGGGCAGTCGGTTTCCACAATGATCTTGTCAGAGGGCATGTCAGCAACAATATCGCGCACATCCTGCGCCGCCTTAAAGCTGGCGATGCCGGATACTGAAAACCACGCGCCGATATCTGCAGCTTTTTTAGCCAGTTCAGCCCCTGACGTATAACAATGCAGCAAAAGTTTGAATGCGCCGTTGCGATGTTCGTCACTCAGGATGTCCCACATCATTTCATCGGCTTCGCGCGTATGCACCACCAGCGGCAGACCACTTTCGCGTGCGGCAATTATATGCGTGCGAAACACGGAGGCCTGTATGTCGCGTGGGCTGAAGTCATAGTGAAAATCCAGACCACATTCGCCAATGCCGACGACCTTGGGGCGTTCCGCCAGTTT
>JBCEBX010000206.1:9190-14767 GCA_039206455.1 Asticcacaulis sp. | reverse complement strand
TTTCAGAAGATCATCGACAGTTAAGTCCGGATTTTCTTTGGCCTCATGCGGATGAGTGCCGACCGTTGCCCATATATCGGCATTATCCTCCGCCAGTTGATAACAGGCGTCAAAGTTAGATACACGATCACAGATATTGAGCATCAGACCGACGCCGCTTTGACGCGCACGGGCAATTACGGCTTCGCGGTCCTCATCAAATTGGGGCGCATGCAAATTAACATGGCTGTCGATAAGCAGCATGGATTTACCTTACAAATTACCTTAAGAAATATCGCGTAATGATTTGTATATAGACCAGAAATATTCACCACGATCGAGATTAATGCCTTCGGTTTCCGCAATCACCGTACTCAACCGTGCCCACAGTTCTGACCACTGACGTGCCTTGGCGGGCGTTTCGGCGCTTAAGGCCAATTCCTGAACGCGATCACTTAAGACAGCAATGAACTGGGCAAACTTCTGCGGCCCATCGACCTTGGCAGAATTGGTTTTAAACAGGGTGATATAGGGCAGCATATCCATGCGCGAAGGCGGTTCGCCGGTCAGCAGCTTTTCCGCCAGCTGATCCATCTCAAGCGCCCCCTCGGCCCAGAGACGCAAGCCCCTGCCCGGCGAACCTCTGGCCATAACCACCAGACGCTCAAGCGATTCCGAAGGTATATCGGCGCGGCTTTCGATGAAGTATTTGACGGCTTCGTCATCCCACGGCGTAAACCCCAACCTCCGGCAACGCGACCTTATGGTCGGCAGCAACTTGCCCGGTGAATGGGAAATGAGAAACAAAACGCCGCGCTCAGGTGGTTCCTCAAGAATTTTCAATAAGGCATTGGCAGAATTGACATTCAGGTCATCCACCGCATCGACAATACAGACACGATAGGCCGAGCGTGACGGGGCTTTTGAGAAAAACTCCCCAACTTCACGCACGGCATCAACCACTATGTTCTTGCGCGTCTTGCCGTCTTTTTCTTCCCGCTCAAGCACCAGAAGATCAGGGTGCGACTGAGCGGAAATGAGACGCGCGTCAGAATCATCCGGCGACATGCCCAGCAAACCATAGGATTTATCGCGGTCATGCCCCATCAGAAAACGCGCAGCGCGATAGGCAAAGCTCGCCTTGCCAACCCCTTCCGGCCCCGTCAGCAACCAGGCATGATGCAGACGCCCGCGCGATACGGCCTCAAGAAATGCCTGCTCCTGCACTTCGGCATGAATCAGTTCATAGATGGCGCGTGGATGGGCAACCCTTGCGATGTCATCGCTCATGCTCAGGCCCCTTTGAGGGCCGGCCAGAGGCCAGTAACAATGCGCCAGATGGCCTCGCCCAATTCAGGGATAGTCCTGTCGGCATCAACCACATGATAGCGCTGCGGATCAGAGGCGGCGCGGTCAACAAATCCCTGACGCAGACGCTGATGAAAATCCAGACCTTTGGATTCAAAGCGGTTCTCATTATCCCCACGTGACAGTGCGCGCTTTAAACCGGCCTCTACGGGCATATCAAGGATCAGCGTCAGATCAGGTTGGTCCTTACCGACAACAGCCTGATCAATCTGGTCAATAAAAGAGGTCGATACCCCGCCCCCAGCCCCCTGATAGGCGCGCGTTGAATCAGAAAAACGATCACACACCACCCAGGCCCCACGCTCAAGGGCCGGTCTTATGGTCTGCTCAAGGTGATTGGCGCGCGCGGCATACATCATCAGAGTTTCGGATACGGGCGACCAGCGGCCCGCCTCACCGGTTACCAGCAATTCACGCAAGGCTTCCGCCCCGCCTGAGCCACCCGGTTCGCGTGTCTGCACCACCTCAAGCCCCTGATCGCGTAAACGCGCCACCAGAGCCTTGACCTGAGTGGATTTACCCGCCCCCTCGCCGCCTTCGAATGTGATGAACTGACCTCTCATAAGACCTGCGATAAATCGTCAAATCCGCGCGCATTACAAGCCTTAAGGGACAGAATTATTGTGCACGGGTCAATATGGCGTCGAAATAGCCCTGCGACATGGCTTTTTGCCGCTCTAATTCGGCCTGTTGCGTGCCTTTAAACGGGCCCAGATAAACGACATACAGACCGCGTGATCGTTCTATGCGTCCATTGAGCAGGGATTTGGCCCGCTCCGCATTATCACGATTGGAAAAGGCTCCGATCTGTACGCGATAGCGCTCATTATCCGTATTTTGTGGACGTGAGGCTATGATTTGCCCGGCGGGCACACCGCCTTCTGCGGGCCCGAGAAACTTGATTCGCACGCGCGCCGTACCGGCTTCGTGCATGCCCAGTTGCTTTGCAGCCCCCTTGGACAGATCAAGTATACGGTCATCGACAAACGGCCCGCGGTCATTGAGGCGCAGGCGCAGCGAACGCCCGTTATCGAGATTGGTGACCTCAATAATGCTGGGGAGAGGCCAGGTCTTATGGGCCGCGCTGATGCCTTCGGGCACAAAGCGCTCACCTGTGGCGGTCAGGTTTCCGGATTCATGACCATACCAGGTCGCCGTGCCGGTCTGGCTTTCACCTGTGCGCGGGATATAGGGTCGATAGGTTTTACCGCGAATTGTATAGGCCCTGAGGTTGGCGGGCCGGTATTGCGGCGTATCGGCCACCTTGGGCGCAGGCACACCGCCCGCTTCAAACCTTGGCTTTGGCCCGGCGCAGGCCGACAACAGAATGAAACCCGTAAGCACTACCCACACGCCAACAGACCTGCGTGACAAGGCAAAACTCTGGTTCAGTGCGCTATGTCGGGACACGGCTTTCCTATGTGTGGCGAATATCCGTTTAAAGCTTTATGGATAAAAGGGAAAAGCTTGGTTAACAGAGATTAAGACAGTTTCTGAGTGTCACCTGATTTTTTATGCATCTTGCCTCTTGGCAAAGTCCAGATCACGGGCTAAAAGCGCCCTCCACTCACCTAAAGCCGGACAGGTGGCCGAGTGGTTTAAGGCAGCGGTCTTGAAAACCGCCGTAGGTGGAAGCCTACCGTGGGTTCGAATCCCACCCTGTCCGCCACTTCCCATTCCCTCCATTACAAATACGGGTTAGCGCCTTCAAGGTTGTACTTTCCCCAAAGCCGTCGATTATGACGGGACGTATACGAAGGGAGGCAACCATGCCCGATAAGCCCGTCGGAGGCCCGGCCTCTTACTTTCCGTCGATTGAGAAAACTTATGGGCGGCGCATCACTGAATGGCAGGAGATCGTCCGCCGTCATGCGCCAGCCAAACACATGGAGCTGGTGGCGCTGCTGAAAAACGAGCACGGTATGGGGCATGGCCACGCCAATGCCATCGTCGCCTACACCCTGAAGCAGGATAAGGACGTCTAAGGCATCCTAAAAATACGGCTTGCCGAATTATAATTTCAAATTTATTTATTCCTTAAAGGTGAGGAATAAGACATGGAAGTTTCGCGGCGTATCGTTCTTGGGGGATTAGGTAGCCTGCCCGCTGTGATGGCGGCTACTCAGGCTTCAGCCACCTCAGCGCCTCTGCCGACCAGAGGGCAGTTAAGTGTGCTATCACCCTCGCCAGAAGCCAAAGCGCTGTATGACTATCTCTGGGACATCTATGGAAAGAAAACCCTGACTGGACAGCAGGAATCCACCTGGGTACGCGGATCACGCTATGAACTGAACTACATCAAGCGCACGACAGGAAAATTACCGGCCATTCGCGGTCTCGATTACATTGATCCTAAGGATTACAAAGGCGTCAATCGCCGCGCTGCGCGCTGGTATCGCCGTGAGAACGGCATACCCTCGATTTGCTGGCACTGGGGCAACCCGCTGTTGGGCACCGGCTATAAGAACTCACAAACCTATTTTGATTTGCCTGCAGCCTTAACCGAAGGCACGCCTGAACATGCCGCCATGTGGCGCGATATGGCGATTATCGCCGATCATCTCACGGTTTTACGCGACAAGGGTGTGCCCGTCCTGTGGCGTCCCTTGCATGAGTTTACCGGCGAATGGTTCTGGTGGGGTATGTCAGGGGCCGAAGCGTTCAAGGCCCTGTGGCGTGCTATGCATACCTATTTTACAGAGGTTCGCGGCCTTAACAATCTGATCTGGGTGCTGGGCTATGCCCATATTCAGAAGGAGGGCTATTATCCGGGGCGGCAATATGTCGATATTGCCGGTGCAGACATCTATGCCAAGGATCACGGGCCGCTAAAAGAGTTGTTTCAGTTCGTCAAAGGACAGGTCGGCGATACGGTGCCCATCTGCCTGCATGAAAATGGCCCGATACCTGATCCTGACGGATTGGGGCCTGAGGCCGACTGGCTGTGGTTTTTGACCTGGCATACGGAATGGATCATGCCCGGCGTGCATAATACCGACGCTTCGGTGCGCAAGGCCTATCTGTCCGAGCGTTACCTAACCAAGGATGAGCTTAAAGGTTTTAAGCCCCCGCGTTAAGCCGCTTTAGGCGCAAAGCGTTGCAGCACATGGCTGGTCATGCCCTTGGCCAGCTCTTCTTCGCCAAAGAAGACATCCCCAAGCTTTTCGTCACGCAGGAACTTCATTTCGTCTTCGCTGTGGGTACGCAGGACGATCTCGATGTCAGGATTCAGCCTGCGGGCGTTGCTCACCATCTGTTGCACATTGAGCAGATCAGGCGTTGCCACCACCAGCATGGCGGCATTGGCAATATGGGCCTGTATCAGCACTTCGGGTTCAGTGGCATTGCCGTAAACGGCCGCCATGCCGCGCTCACGCAAATCCTCGACCCGTTCGCGATTTTGCTCGGCAACGACATAGGGAATATCGTGGGCCTCAAGGGCATTGGCGATGCGTCTGCCGACACGGCCATAACCGACGATGACGACCTGCCCGTGCAGATATTTGCGCTCGGTACTCATGGGCAATTCGGCAAACGGATCTTCGCGGGCATTGAGCCTGCGGGCAAAGGCCGAGCGTTTAAGCACCCATTTGCTGGCGGGCTCAATACTGGCAAACAGCAACGGGTTAAGGGCGATGGAGATCAGAGCGCCAGCCAGCACCAGATTCATCCCTTCCTGAGGCAACATGCCGAGCGTCACCCCAAGTCCAGCCAGAATGAACGAGAACTCACCAATCTGCGCCAGAGAGGCCGAGACGATCATCGCCGTATTCAACGGATAACGGAAGGCCAGCACCAGACCGGCGGCTGCCAGTGATTTGCCGACAATGATAATGGCCACGACACCCAGCACATGAACCGGTTGCTGCACGATGACCTGAGGGTCAAACAGCATGCCGACCGATACAAAGAACAGTACCGAAAAGGCATCGCGCAGAGGCAGGGATTCTTCGGCGGCACGATGGCTGAATTTCGATTCGCGCATCACCATGCCAGCGAAGAAAGCGCCGAGCGCGAAGGACACGCTGAAAAGCTCCGCCGCCCCCCACGCAATGCTAATGGCGGCCGCGACAACAGACAGGGTAAACAGCTCACGCGAACCGGTGCGGGCAATCTGCCACAATATCCACGGCAGGAAGCGGCGACCGAGCACCAGCATAACCGCAATGAAGAGGGCTACCCCCAAAAGCGTCTGCCCCACCGTCCAGATCAGACCCGCCGGAATGCCGC
>JBCEBX010000206.1:0-9180 GCA_039206455.1 Asticcacaulis sp. | reverse complement strand
TGGGTTTGCGGCATGCCGCCGCCATTGGTATTGGATTCCATGATTTGAGCCAGAGGCGGCATCAGAACCAGCACAAGAATGGTCGCCAGATCCTCTACCACCAGCCAGCCTACGGCGATGCGCCCGTTCTGGGTCTCAAGGACGCCTCTGGCCTCAAGGGCCTTGAGCAACACAACCGTACTGGCGCAGGACAATGACAAGCCAAAGATAAGCGCGGAAAACACGCCCCAGCCCCACCACATGGCCATCCCCATCCCCAGAAGGGTTGCCAGCCCCATCTGAACGACGGCACCCGGCAAGGCAATCCGGCGCACCGACAAAAGATCATTGAGAGAAAAGTGAAGCCCGACGCCGAACATCAGCAGCATCACGCCGATTTCGGCCAGCTGAGAGGCAATCTGAACATCGGCCACGAACCCTGGCGTAAAGGGTCCAATGGCAATACCCGCAAGCAAATACCCCAAAAGCGCTGGCAATTTAAGCCGTTCGGCCAGAAAGCCAAACACTAGCGCCAGCCCGAAACCGGAGGCAATGGTGGTAATGAGCGAGATATTGTGATGATCCATCCGCAACCTTTTGAAAACGTACGCACTTAAAAATGACGGGTGTTATCTGGCGGATAACGCGAAAATTTGCAAACCTGTAAACAGGTTGATAATTCCGGTATTATCCTGATGCGTCAAGGCCTTATGCCCGTGTCGGTCGGAATAAATCGCCCGTGAGGCGAAAAGATTATGAACATTGTTCATTTAAAAAACCTGTGCTACCAGTTTACACAGGAGTCGTTTGCTCGGGATACAGTGACATGACAGTCAAAAGCACGGTTGGTTTTCGGCAATTGCTGGCCTTTACAGGCCCCTGCCTGCCATTTGCAGCGCTCGGCTTGCCTCTGGCGGTGATCATTTCCGAATATTACACCACCGAAATCGGAATAAATCTGGGCGTGGTCGGTATGGTGTTCATGCTGGTGCGACTGGTGGACATATTTACCGACCCGCTGATCGGCTGGGGCATGGACAAGACCCGCACACGCTTTGGACGCTTCAAGGTCTGGATGCTGGCCTGTCTGCCGGTACTGTTCATTGCCACAGGCTTTTTGTTTCTGGCCCCGGTCGGAGCATCTGCCGTCTATCTCGGGGTGTGGCTATTTATAACCTATACTGGCTTTTCGATGGCCGCCCTAAGTCAGGCCAGCTGGGGATCAGTGCTGTCAGATAATTACGATGAGCGCACCCGAATTTTCGCCTTCTGGCAGGTAGGCAATATTGTCGGCATGATACTGGTGCTGCTGATACCGGTTATCACCCAGTCGGTGCTCCATGAATCCTACCGCACAGCCGTGCAGGCCATGGGTGTGTTCATTATGGTGCTGCTGCCGATCATGATTGGCATAGCGCTGTGGGTTGTCCCTGAGCGCGTCAGTGAAGCATCGGCGAATGACATCCGGCTGGGTGACTATTTTAAAATGATCCGGCGACCAAACGTCATCCGCGTGTTGCTGGCGGATCTGTTGCTGGGTCTGGCGCCAGGGATTATGGGCGCGCTGTTCTTCTTTTTCTTCATGCAGACCAAGGGCCTGAGCCGTGCCGAATGTTCTGCCGCCATGGCGCTTTATTTTGTCGCCGGTCTGGTGGGGGCCCCCTTATGGAGCTGGGCGTCGAAAAAGTACACCAAGCATAAGACCCTGATCGTCTCGAGCCTGATCTTTGCCGGTATCTATGGCTGTCTGGCGTTCTTACCCGCAGGTAATTTCCCGCTGACCGCCGCGCTGGTGTTTCTGGCGGGCATCCCCTACGCCGCCTATCTGTTGCTGACCCGCGCCCTGATGGCCGATATTGGCGACGAAGTGCTGCTTGAGACCGGCAACGACCACAAGGGGACGCTGATGTCGATCCTGTCGGCCACGACGAAGCTCGGCTATGCCATGTCGATCCTGACGCTTTCGGCGCTGGCGCTTGTAGGCTTTGATAACCGTGCCGCTCAGAATACGCCCGAAGCCCTGATGTGGGTGCAGATATTCTTCGTGGCCCTGCCTGTGGTCTTCCTATTGCTCGGGGCGTGGGCTATGAAATCCTATGACCTGACGCCTGAACGCCACGCGCAGATTCTGGACGGGTTGAAAGCCAAAGGATTAAGTGCCCATGACCTCAAAGCCAACACCCCACCCCATTGAGGCGCTGATTGAGGTCATGAAAGCGCTACGCGATCCGCAAACGGGATGCCCGTGGGATCGTGAGCAGAATTTCGATACCATCGCGCCCTATACGATCGAAGAATCCTATGAGGTCGCGGATGCGATTACGCGCAAGGATATGCGCGACCTTAAGGAAGAACTGGGCGACCTTCTGTTTCAGGTGGTGTTCCACAGTCATCTGGCCAACGAACAAGGGCTGTTTGATTTTAATGATGTGGCCCAGGGCATGGCCGATAAGTTGATCCGTCGGCATCCGCATGTGTTTAGTGATGTCGGCGACCGCACGGCAGATGAGCAAAATCAGGCATGGGAAGATCAGAAGGCCGAAGAGCGTAAGGCCAAGGCTAAAACCGGCCTGCTTGAGGACGTTCCTGTTGGTCTGCCCGCCCTCACCCGTGCCGCCAAGCTGACCAAACGGGCGGCGCGTGTAGGGTTTGACTGGCCATCACTGGATGAGGTTTTTGCCAAGCTGGATGAAGAAGTGGCCGAGCTTAAGGTCGAAATTCAAGCGGGCGATACGGAAAAAGCCAGGGCTGAACTGGGCGACATATTGTTTGTGCTGGCCAATCTGGCGCGCAAGATGGGGGTGGAACCCGAAGATGCCTTAAGGGGCACAAATGCCAAGTTTGTCAGGCGTTTTGAAACCATAGAAGCCGAACTGGCGAAGCTTGGCAAGACGCCGGATCAGTCAAGTCTTGAGGAAATGGACGGTCTCTGGAATGCGGCCAAACGGACGGAAGTCAGATAGATTGCAAACTGAAATCAATGCGCAGGTGGCAATAAATTAACTTGTCATCTGCCATTAATCACGACATTGATTTCAAAACGCAATTCACAGGGCCGAAAGCCATGTCAAAGTCAGTCGCGCAAAAAGCGCCCGCTACCCGACCTGCCGCTAAAGCGGTCAAAAAAGCCGCTCCAAAGGCCGCAAAGCCAAAAACCAATGTGACGCCCCTGCCGCCGCGACAGCCGCGTTCAAAATGCCCGATTAATCTGTTGCTTGAAGCCGCTGGCGATAGCTGGTCTCTGCTGATCATCCGTGATCTGATGTTTCGCGGACATTCGACTTACAAGGCGTTCCTCAATTCCGAAGAACGTATCGCCACCAATATTCTGGCTGACCGTCTGGTGCGTCTTGAGCAATCCGGCCTGATCACTAAACAGGCTGACCCCGAAGATGCGCGCAAATATATCTATAAACTGACGGAAAAAGGCGCTGATCTGGCACCTGTGCTGGTCGAGATCATGCTGTGGTCAAACCGCCACCACATTACCGATACGCCCAAGGATTTTCTGGTGGCCCTGCAAAAGAACAAGGCTGGTTTCACGCAACGCATCGTCAAGGATGTCTCAGGCAGCAAACAGCCGCCTGTACAGCCCAGAGTGCCGGATAAGGACGAAACCCTGAGCCTGTTCTAGGCAGGGCCTCGGGCCCTGCACCCGTCAGACCCCGAGGTGCGGAAGCATCTTTCATTGCCATGGAAACGGCCATTTGGCTCGGCTCATAGGGGTGCAGGGTCCGCGACCCAGCCTGCCTAATCGAGTTCGACCAGTTCAACCTTGGTGCCATTAAGTACCAGCGCAAGTTCACCGCGTTTCAGACGCAAGGCATCTTCGCCAAAAACTTTTCGCCGCCACCCCTGAAGCGATGGCACATCAGCCTCATCATCAAGGGCGATTTTCTCAAGCTCAGAAACCGAGGCAATGAGTTTCGGAGCAACGCCCTCCTCCTCACAACGCACCTTAAGCAGAACCTTGAGCAGTTCGACGACCGATGCAGGCACCTGCACCGGTGGAGCCGATTTCTCGACCTTGGGGGCATAGGCTTCGGGATCATTCAGCGCCTGACGAATGACCTCAATCAGTTCGCTGCCGAATTTAGAGGCACCAAACCCCTTGGGCGTTGAACGCAAACGGTCAAAGGCGCCGGCATCGAGCGGCAATTGGGTGGCGATTTCGTCCACACCTTCGTCCTTAAGGATACGGCCGCGCGGCTGATCGCGTTCCTGAGCTACGCGCTCACGCCATGCCGCGACTTCCTTGAAGACCGCCATATATTTGGTGCTGTGTTTGCGTGGACGCAGACGCTTCCACGCATCATCCGGCGAGGTATTATAAAGCTTGGAGTCGGTCAGGTCGGCCATCTCCGCAGCCACCCAGTCATAGCGTTTTTGTGCCACCAGCTTATCGACCAGCTTGGGATATACCTTAGCCAGATGGGTCACATCCCCCAACGCATAGTGTAATTGCTGATCGCTCAGGGGGCGCCGCGACCAGTCTGTAAAGCGCGAGCCCTTGTCGATATCGATTTTGACGACCTGACGGACCAGCGAATCATAGGCCACCTGATCACCAAAGCCTGCGGCCATTGCCGCGACCTGTGTATCAAATACGGGCGTGGGCATAGCCCCGAGATTATAGAAGATTTCAATGTCCTGACGGCAGGCATGAAACACCTTGAGAATCTTAGTGTCGGTCAGGATGTCAAGAAAAGGCTTTAAATCCAGATCCTTGGACAGGGGATCAATAATCGCCGAATGATCTGCGGATGCCGCCTGAATGAGGCACAGCTTGGGCCAATAGGTCGTTTCGCGCATAAATTCCGTATCCACCGTGATAAACGGGGCGGAAGAAATCTGCTCACAAAATTGAATCAGCGCTTTGGTATTTGTAATTGGTGTCATTTTGTAGCTATAGCAAAGTTTAATCCCGCGAAAAGCGGCTTTGCGGATATGTACCGCATAAATCGTGCCCTAACTGAACACTTAAGGTAATTTTTTATGACCGAACCGTCAGCACCCCAAAAAGGCTTAACCTACGCGCAGGCGGGCGTGGATATTGACGCGGGTGAAGCGTTGGTTGACGCCATCAAGCCGCTGGCGAAATCAACACGCCGTCCGGGAGCCGAAGCGGGCCTCGGTGGTTTTGGCGCCTTGTTCGACCTTAAGGCCGCCGGTTACACTGATCCTTTGATCGTCACGACGACCGATGGCGTTGGCACCAAGCTGCGCATCGCCATCGACACCAACCGTCACGACACGGTCGGTATTGATCTGGTGGCCATGTGTGTCAATGACCTTCTGGCGCAGGGCGCAGAGCCGCTGATGTTCCTTGATTATTACGCGACCTCGCGTCTTGAGGTCGATGTGGCGCGACGCGTCATTGCCGGTATTGCCGAAGGCTGCAAGCGCGCCGGCTGTGCGCTGGTCGGTGGTGAAACGGCTGAAATGCCCGGTATGTACGAAGGCGAAGACTACGATCTGGCCGGTTTTTCGGTCGGTGCCGTGGATCGTGAGAAGGTACTGCCAAACCTTGAGGCGCAAAAAGCCGGTGACGTGATTATCGGTCTGGCCTCAAGTGGCCCGCATTCAAACGGTTATTCTCTGGTGCGCAAGGTGGTTGAGGTTTCGGGCCTGAGTTGGGCCAGCGATGCCCCGTTTGCCCCGGAAAAATCACTGGCACAGGCTCTGCTTGAACCCACCCGCATCTATATCAAGTCAGTTCTGCCGCTCATCAAGGGCGGCCTGATCAAGGGCGGCGCCCATATTACCGGCGGTGGTTTGATCGAAAACCCCGGCCGCGCTATTCGCGAAGGCCTGAAGGCCGAGTTTGATTACAATGCATGGGAACTGCCGCCCGTGTTCCAATGGCTGGCGGAAACCGGTAATATTACTGAGCACGAAATGCGCCGCACCTTTAACTGCGGTGTCGGCTTTGTGCTGTATGTCGCTGCCGATAAGGCTGATGCCGTTCTGGCGGCGCTTCTGAATGCCGAAGAAGACGCCTTCATCTGCGGACAGCTAGTCAATGCCTGATAAAGTCAAATCGGCGATTTTTATCTCCGGTCGCGGATCGAACATGATGGCTCTGGTGGACGCCGCCAGAGCCGCTGACTTTCCGCTGGAATATGTGGTGGTTGTGGCGAATGATCCTGAGGCAGGCGGGCTTGAGTGGGCCCGTCAGCAGGGCATTGAGGCCATTGCCATCAGCCATCGCGACTTTAACAAAGACCGCGAAGCCCATGAAAAGGCTATAGATTCCGAACTGCGTAAGCGCGGTGTCGAATTTATCTGTCTGGCGGGCTATATGCGTATCCTGACGCCCTGGCTGGTGACTCAATGGGCCGGTAAGATGATCAATATCCACCCGTCCCTGCTGCCCAAATACAAGGGCCTGCATACCCATGAACGCGCTATCGAAGCCGGTGACACGGAGCATGGGGCTAGCATTCACTGGGTCAATGCCGGTGTCGATGATGGTGAAGTTATTTTACAAGCCCGTGTACCGATCCTTGAGGGCGACACACCTGATGCCCTTGCCGCACGGGTGCTTGAGCAAGAACATCAGCTCTATCCGGCGGCGGTTCGGAAGATTTTCTCAGTGCAGTAATGCCCCCTCCGCCTCGACTTCGCTCGGCACCTCCCCCGCTTCGCAGGGGAGGATGAAAAAACCCCCGCCAGTTTAAAACTGACGGGGGTTTATTTATTATGGCAAGTGCCCCGCACCTCGGGTCTAAGGGGTGCAGGGCCTGAGGCCCTGCTTGCCGACGATTTCGGCTTCCGAGAAGAACTGGGCGATTTCGATCGCGGCGTTTTCGTCGGAGTCTGAACCGTGCGCGGTGTTTTCGCCAATCGACAGAGCGAACAGCTTACGCACAGTGCCTTCAGCGGCTTGTTCAGGGTTGGTGGCACCCAGAACTTCGCGGTACTTGGCGACGGCGTTTTCGCCTTCGAGAACCTGAACAACGACAGGCGCTGCAGTCATTTGCTCAACCAGTTCACCGAAAAACGGACGCTCTGAGTGAACGCCGTAGAAACGCTCGGCCTGAGCCTTGGTGAAGTGAACGCGCTTTTGAGCAACGATGCGCAGGCCAGCGGCCTCGATGACGGCGTTTACGGCACCGGTGATATTGCGGCGAGTGGCGTCTGGCTTAAGAATGGAGAATGTACGGGACATTGAAAGTTCCTGAATTGTCTTTGCGTTTGAAGTGCGCTGGCTTATAGCGAGGCCCGCACCTTTCGCCAACCCGATTTCGTATTAAAGTTTCCTGAATGTTGCAAATTACCGGACTTGTCTTTGACGCCTATGGCCGCCGCTTTTTCAATGAGGCGACACTCTCGCTGCCACCCGGCACCAAGGCGGGTCTGGTGGGGCTTAATGGCGTGGGCAAATCGACCCTGTTCAAGCTTATACTCGGTCAGCTGCAACCCGGCGGCGGTGAGATTACCACGCCCAAATCATGGCGTATCGCCTCGGTCGATCAGGAAATCGCTGCCTCGCCCAAGCTTTTGATTGATGAGGTTCTGGCCCTTGATGTGCGGCGTGAGACCTTGCTTAAGGCGCTGGAAACCGCAGATCCGATGCAACAGGGCGAAATCCATGCCGAACTGTTCAGCATTGGCGCAGACCGTGCCCCGTCAAAGGCCGCTGAAATTCTGAGCGGGCTTGGCTTTTCGACCTCAGACCTGACACGCCCGATCTCGGATTTTTCCGGCGGCTGGCGGATGCGAGCGGCACTGGCCGGCGCCTTGCTGGCTGAGCCTGATCTGTTGCTGCTCGATGAACCGACCAACTACCTCGACCTTGAGGGGGCCTTATGGCTTGAGGCACGCCTGAAACGCTATCCGAATGCGGCTCTGGTGATTTCGCACGACCGTGACCTGCTCAATCAGTCGGTCAATGCCATTGTCCATGTGGCAAGTCAGAAACTGGAACTCTATAGCGGCGGCTATGATGATTTCGAGCGTCTGCGCGCCGAAAAAGCGCGTCTGAACGCCGCCAATATCGCCAAGCAGGAAGCTGAACGCGCCCATTTGCAGTCGTTTGTTGACCGTTTCCGCGCCAAGGCCTCCAAGGCCTCACAGGCGCAGTCACGTTTGAAACGCCTTGAGAAACTGCCGCCGATTTCTGCCAGCATCGAAGACCGTGTTGCCCCGTTCATCCTGCCGTCACCGGAAAAGCCGCTGGCGCCGCCCATATTGCGTCTTGAGGATGTGGCTATTGGTTATGATGATCGGGTTATTTTGCGCAATGTGAACATCCGGCTTGATCTGGATGATCGCATTGGTGTTCTGGGGGTTAACGGCGCGGGTAAATCGACCTTCGCCAAGCTGATTGCCGGCGCTTTGAAGGAAAAGCACGGCACGCACTGGCGTGATCGCCGCCTGACAGTCGGCTGGTTCCATCAGCATCAGATCGAGGCGCTCGATCCCGATGAAACCCCTCTTGATATGATGCGCCGCGCCCGCCCTGAGGAAACCGAGGCCAAACGGCGCGCGCGTCTCGGGTCATTCGGCATGACGGCGACCAAGGTGGAAACCACCTGTCGCGATCTTTCAGGCGGTGAGCGGGCGCGTTTGCTTCTGAATATGGTGGCGATGGATGCGCCGCATTTGCTGATTCTCGATGAACCGACAAACCACCTTGATATCGATTCCCGTCGGGCGCTTCTTGATGCGCTCAATGACTATGAAGGCGCGGTGCTGATTATTACCCACGACCGGTCGCTGATGGAGATGGTCGCTGACCGTCTGTGGCTGGTTAATGACGGCACAGTGAAACCCTATACCGGCACCATGGACGATTACGCCAAGCTGGTGCTGGAACGTGCCAAGACGGCCACGGGCGGCGACGAACCTGCCGCCAAAAAAGCACCCTCGGTTAATTCCAAAGAGGCCCGCAAACAGGCGGCTGCAAAGCGTGCTGAACTGGCTCCACTCAAGAAAAAAGCCGATGATCTTGAACGCAAGATCGAAAACCACGGCAACCAGATCAAGTTGATCGAGCTAAAACTTGGCGATCCCGATCTTTATGTAAAAGATCCGAATGGCGCCGTAAGCCTCGGGAAACAAAAAGGAAAGCTTGAAGCGGAAATGGCGGAGTTTGAGGCGGCCTGGATGGATGCCGCTGAAATCTATGAAACCGCTAAGACAGAAGCCGGACTGTAATAAGTCCGGCTTTCGCAAACCCTAGCCACAGGTAATGGA
>JBCEBX010000205.1:0-3835 GCA_039206455.1 Asticcacaulis sp. | reverse complement strand
GGAACTTGAAGAAGTCGGCAAAGGACTGAAACAGTCCGAACGGGCCAACCACGTTCGGGCCTTTGCGCATCTGCACACCGGCCCAAACCTTGCGGTCGCCCCACAGAAGAAAGGCCAGCGAAACCATGACGCCCATGATCACCGCAAGCGCCTGAAGGCTCGCAAGGATCGTCCAGCCGATCGGGCCTGCCCAGAATGAGGGTTCAGTCATCATCTTACTCCGCAGCCTGAATCAATGGGGCCGCTCTTACGCCCGAACATTCCGCCATCGCCGTAGAGGCGCGGGCAATCGGATTGGTCAGGTAGAAGTCGCCAATATTCGACGCCAGCACACCCTCAGCGACATCGCCCTTAGCGCCCAGAGCCTTAATGTCAAACACCTTTGTCGAAGGCTTCACATCCACACGGCCAAAGGTAGGGTGATCGGTAATCAGGGCCTGACGCAGATCGGACAGACTGTCATAGGGCAAGGTCTTACCGACACGCGCCGACAGGGCACGGAAAATCGACCAGTCTTCCTTGGCCTCGCCCTTCGGGAACACCACGCGCTCGGCAATCTGAACGCGGCCTTCAAGGTTGACATAGATGCCGGTCTTTTCGGTATAGGCTGCACCGGGCAGAATGACATCCGCCACGCTGGCCCCCGCATCGCCATGCGTACCGACATAGACGACAAAGCTGTCCTTCAGTTTCGTGGTGTCAATTTCATCAGCACCGATCAGGACGACGACATCCAGTCCACCATTGACAATTGCGCGTGTATTTAACCCGCCCTCACCCGGCACAAACCCGAGATCAAGCGCCCCAACACGGGCCGCGGCCTGATGAACAATATTGAAGCCGTTCCAGTCGTCACGCACCACATTGGCCGTCGCCAGAACCTCAGCAGAGATCAGGTTCAGAAGCGCCGCGCCATCTTCACGTGACAACGGGCCGGAACCGACCAGAACCACCGGATTTTTGGCCTGCGCAAAGCGCTTGCCGAAGTCCGACTTCTTAAAGCCCTTCAAGGCCTTGGCATCCGTGCCCAGATGTTCGTACTCATAGGTCAGGTCATAGGTTTCGCCGAGCACAGCAATATCGACAGCGCCCTTAAGCCAGGTTTTGCGAATGCGGGCATTGATCAGCGCCGCTTCGTGACGCAGGTTGGTGCCGATCAGCAGGATGGCATCGGCCTGTTCGATACCGGCAATGCCCGTATTGAACAGATAGGTTTCACGCTGGGAACCCGCCGCCCCGAAAACCTCGCCATACTGACGCGAGTCAATATTGACAATTCCAAGCGACGTGAACAAATCCTTGGCTGCCTTGAGGCTTTCGGCATCCTGAAGGTCACCGGCAATTACCCCCACCTTATCCGCAGGTGTAGCCGCCAGTTTCGCCGCCACCGTATCAAGCGCTTCGTCCCATGACACGGGCGTCAGTTGACCGTTTTTACGCACATAAGGGCGATCCAGACGCTGACGCGCCAGACCATCAACCGCATAGCGCGACTTATCGGTGATCCACTCTTCGTTGATCTCTTCCTTGAGGCGCGGCAGAGCGCGCAGAACCGCCGCCCCGCGGTTATCCACGCGGATATGCGCCCCCAGAGCGTCATGCACGTCAATGGTCTCGGTCTTGGTCAGTTCCCACGGACGGTAGTTAAACGACCAGGGCTTGTGCGTCAGCGCACCGACCGGACACAGATCATTAAGATTGCCCGAAAGCTCCGAAGATACGGCCTGCTCCAGATAAGACGTGATCTCAGCGCCTTCACCGCGCGAAATCATGCCCATTTCCGTCACACCGGCGACCTCGGTCGAGAAGCGCACACACCGCGTGCACTGAATGCAGCGGGTCATATAGGTCTTGATGGTCGGCCCAAGATACTTTTCTTCGACCGCGCGCTTGTTTTCCTCATAGCGCGACCCGTCACGACCATAGGCCATGGCCTGATCCTGAAGGTCACACTCACCGCCCTGATCGCAGATCGGGCAATCAAGCGGGTGATTGATCAGCAGGAATTCCATCACGCCTTCGCGGGCCTTTTTGACCATTGGCGTATTGGTGAAAATTTCCTGCCCCTCGGCAGCCGGCAGCGCACAGGAAGCCTGCGGCTTTGGCGGCCCCGGCTTTACTTCCACAAGGCACATGCGGCAGTTACCCGCAATCGACAGGCGCTCATGATAGCAGAAACGGGGAATTTCCTCGCCTGCCAGCTCCGCGACCTGAAGCACGGTCATGCCGGGATCAAACTCGACCTCGACGCCATTTACTTTGGCTATGGGCATGGGCCTTAAACCTCACACTTCGTCATAAGAGGGATCAGAACCATGTCCGTTTTCCCACAACATATTCTTCGTAAAATTTCTGATCCGACTTCACCAGATAGACGATGAACTCGATGAAAGCGATGACGCAGACGGCCAGACCGGGCAGAACCAGCAGCCAGCCGATCGTCCCGCACACCAGCATGATGATACCGGCGGTCGTATAGCCGAGGTAGAATTTGTGAACCCCGAACATACCCAGAAAGAAGGCCAGCAAAGCCGCTACGATCTTGTTCTTCTCGCTGCCGGTCTGCAGGATATAGACGCTGCGCGCCACACCGTTATCGCCCTCGAAATCAACCGTAGTACCAGCCGCGACAGAACGCGCCCCGCCCCCCAGATCGCCACGCGTGAAGCTGTAACGGTTGCCGTCATCGCCGGAAATCAGGCCCTGAGCGGTATTATCGTCAAAAGATAGAACCTTGCCACGCATACGCCCGCTCCTATTCTGCCGCTATGGAATGACCGGCGAAGTTGGACTTCGTCGAACGATAAAGCGTAATGCGGTCTTCGATCTCATGACGGAAATGACGGATCAGGCCCTGAATAGGCCAGGCTGCCGCGTCCCCGAGCGCACAGATAGTGTGCCCTTCGACCTGCTTGGTAACCTCAAGCAGCGTATCGATCTCCTTCGGATCGGCATCGCCCTTGACCATGCGTTCCATCACGCGCCACATCCAGCCGGTGCCTTCGCGGCACGGCGTACACTGACCACAGGACTCGTGCTTGTAGAAATAGCTCAGACGGGCAATAGCCTTGATGACGTCAGTGGACTTGTCCATCACGATCACCGCTGCCGTCCCAAGACCGGAACCGAGCGCCCGCAGGCTGTCGAAATCCATAGGCAGATCTTCGCACTGCTCAGCCGTAATCATCGGCACGGATGAACCGCCCGGAATAACCGCCTTAAGGTTGCCCCAGCCGCCGCGAATACCGCCGCAGTGATCATCGATCAGCTTGCGGAACGGGATAGACATGGCTTCTTCGACGTTACACGGACGCTCAACGTGACCGGAAATGCAGAACAGCTTGGTGCCCGCATTGTTCGGCGCCCCGAAGCTGGTGAACCATTCCGCCCCGCGACGCAGGATCGTGCCGACAACGGCAATCGATTCGACATTGTTCACAGTTGTCGGACAGCCATAAAGACCGGCACCAGCAGGGAAAGGTGGCTTCAGGCGCGGCTGGCCTTTTTTACCTTCAAGCGATTCCAGAAGCGCTGTTTCTTCACCACAGATATAGGCCCCGCCGCCGTGATGGACGTAAACGTCGAAATCCCAGCCGTGGATATTGTCCTTGCCGATCAGCTTCGCCTCATAGGCCTGCTTGACAGCGGCCTCAAGACGCTCACGCTCATGGACATATTCACCGCGCAGATAAATATAGGCGGCATGGGCCTGCATGGCAAAAGACGCAATCAGGCAGCCTTCGATCAGCAGATGCGGATCATGGCGCATGATCTCGCGGTCTTTGCAGGTGCCGGGCTCGGACTCGTCGGCGTTGACGACGAGGTAATGCGGGCG
>JBCEBX010000204.1:0-3838 GCA_039206455.1 Asticcacaulis sp. | reverse complement strand
CCATCTGGATTCAGGCCTTTGATCCGAAAACCCTGAAACTGAGTGGTGAGCGCACCCTGATCGTCAATGGCGGCGTGGATATTTCGACCAAACCCAGTTGGATCGAAGGCCCGCACCTGATCAAAAAGGACGGCTTTTACTACCTGATTGCCGCCGAGGGGGGCACCGGCGATCAGCATTCGCAGGTTGTCTTCCGCTCCGATAGCGTCCGTGGCCCGTTTGTGCCGCACACCGGCAACCCGATCCTCAGCCAGCGCACACTTGATCCCAACCGCGACCATCCGGTGACCTCGGCGGGTCATGCCAAGTTCGTGCAAACCCAAACCGGCGAGTGGTGGGCGAGTTTCCTTGCCACACGGCCTTACGGGCCTGACCTGTATAATATCGGGCGTGAAACCTTCCTGTTGCCGGTGACATGGGAAGCTGGCTGGCCGCGTATATTAGAGGACGACAAACGCATTGCCTTCGTCGTCGACAGGCCCGACCTGCCTGCACAAGGACAGTCAAAGACGCCGACCACAGGTGACTTCGCCTATGTCGAAGAATTTGACGACGCCACCCTGTCGCCCGCATGGATAGGCATCCGCACACCGACGGCACCCTTTTATGACATCAACGATGGTGCCTTAGTCCTCAAAGCTACTGAGGACCAAATCGGCAACACCAATGGTGCGCCCGCCTTTATCGGCCGCCGTCAGCAGCATCATGTGGCCACAGTAACGACCACCCTCACCTACAGTCCTGCAAGTGCAACTGACCGCGCGGGTCTGCTGGCGGTACAAAGCGATGACGCCTATCTGTTTTTCGGCCTGACACAGCTTGAGGGCCAGACAGCGGTTGCGCTTTATAAGCGCGAAAGCGCGTCTGATCCGGCACAGGGCACATTAATCGCCAGCGCGCCCTTTAACGGCAATACCCTTAATCTTGAGCTGAGGTTCAATGGTGCGCAGCTTGAGGCGCTATATGGCACAGGCGGAGAACTGAGTCCGCTTGTTGAGGCTACCGACGCCACCTTTTTGAGCACCCGTAAGGCCGGAGGGTTTGTCGGTACGGTAATCGGGCCTTACACACATAAAATCAAATAAAAACAGGGGAGAATAAGTATGAGAACACTGCGTTTAGCCGTAACGGCTTTTCTGAGCGCCAGCCTTGTGGTGCCTGTGGTTACGGCCCCTGCGGCCCTGGCTCAGGAAGACATCCTCAAAAAGGCGATCAACAATCCGGCGGTATCCGCCTATGGCATCTATGGTTCAAAACAAACCAATTCGGCCATCAAGGACGAGACCGTACAGGGCGGAGACGCCCGCCGCGTAGTGGTTACCGAAGCCAGCGCCCAACCGTGGGACGCCACGGCCCAGACCGCCATCAAGGGGCGCATCAAACAGGGTGATCAGATTGTTGCCGTGGTCTGGCTGAAGTCGGTTGAAACCGATGGCTCTGCTCCCAAGGTCACCTTACGCCTTCAGGAAAGCGGCGCGCCCTATACCGGCCTGATCCAGAAGGACCATGTGATCAAGGGCGAATGGGAAATGTACACGGTGGAAATCGTCGCCACCAAAGACTACCCCAAGGATACCACCGCCTTTGCCGTGCAACTGGCGCATTCGAAACAGACCGTCGATATCGGGCCGTCCTTTGTGCTGAACATGGGCCCCAAATCATAAAAAAGCCCCAAGGCATAAAAAAAGGCCCTGAGACCTTTGAAAAGCGCGTCCTTAAAAACAGCTACCTGTTTTGAGGGTTTGGCGACAAAGGTCTCAGGGCAGTTTCCCACCTGAGGATTAAAAAGGTGGTTCAGGAAAGCTAGAAGCGGTAACCCGCACCGACGGACACGACCCACGGATCAAGCGTTACCTTGGATTTCAGGTCGCCGCCGTTGATTTTGGCGTCGGTTTCAAAAAAGACTTTCTTGGCATCGATATTGACCTGCCAGTTGCCCTTGACGGCGATATCGACACCGGCCTGAAGCGCGTAACCGATACCGTTGTCCAGTTCGACGTCAAAACCGTTGAAGTTTTTATCATTATAAAAAACCATCGCATTCAGACCGGCGCCGACATAGGGGCTGACGCGGGCTTTCGGATTGAAATGATATTGCGCGGCCACGACAGGCGGCAGCACCCAGGTCGAATGCACCTTGGTATCGGTTGTACCGCCGACCGCACGAACCTCATGCTTTGAGGTGCCTAAAATGGCCTCAACGGCGATATTGTCGGTGAAGAAATAGGTGAACCCAAGGCTTGGAATGGTGTCGTCGTTGACCTTTACATCAAGCCCTGAATCGACGCCCGCGGCTGTTTTGATGTCACCCGACTCCTCAGGTCCGACATTCGTCACGCGCGCATTGACGATAAAGGTGCCCTTTTCCTTGGGTTTGAAATCCTGCGCCTGAGCGGAAACAGACGCGGACAGGGCCAGAAGGCTGACGGCGGCAACGGAGAAAACTTTCATACCATAATTCCCTAAAGTTAGCATGGGTATGAAGCCGTGTTACGCCCCCGTTTGCGCCATTACACCTGCGCATTCTGCCGCGCGTCAGACTGACACATATCAAGCTGACGCGCGGCAATCTGCTACAGCTAGTAAAGGCTGCCCAACAATGTTCGCTCAAAGGATTTGAAATCATCAGCGCCGCGGCGCACCTTTTCCACCCACTGCGGATCACTGATCAAAGCCCGTCCGACCGCCACCAGATCGAAATCGCCGCGATCCAGACGACGTAACAGCTCATTCAGATCACTTGGCTCTGACTTTTCACCGGCAAATCCATTGATGAAATCGCCACTCAGGCCCACAGAGCCCACCGTAATGACCGGCGCACCGGTAAGTTTCTTGACCCAGCCGGCAAAATTGAGATCCGAGCCGTCAAACTCAGGCTCCCAGAACCGCCGTTGCGAGGCATGAATAACATCAGCCCCTGCCTCAAGCAGCGGACGCACCCAGGCTTCAAGCTCGTCAGGTGTCTGCGCCACTCTGGCGTCATAGGCACCGGGCTTAAACTGCGATAAACGGATAATGATCGGGAAATCCGGCCCGACGGCAGCGCGAGCGGCCTTGATGATCTCAACGGCAAAGCGCGTGCGCTCACCAATCGTCGTCCCGCCCCACTGATCTTCGCGGCGGTTGGTCTTGTCCCAGAAAAATTCGTCGATCAGATAGCCGTGCGCCCCGTGCAGTTCAATGGCATCAAAACCGGCGGATTTAGCCTCAGCCGCGGCCCGTCCGAAGGCGGCAATCGTATCGGCAATATCGGCCTCGGACATCGGTGACCACTGAGACTTAAGCTCCAGATCAAGACCAGACGGTGAGTCTTTTGGGCCGACATCATAGCCGCCCTGACTGGAGGCCGCGCCGGTATGCCAGATTTGTGGCGCAATCAGACCACCCTTGGCATGCACCCCTTCAACGACCTTTTTCCATGCCGGAATAGCATCGCCATAAAAGTTCGGAATATCGCGTTCGTTTTTAGACGAGGGACGCTCAACCACCGTGCCTTCGGTCAGGATCAGCCCGACCCCGCCTTCGGCACGGCGCTGATAATAGGTGGCCACATCATCGGTCGGCACCCCGTGCGGCGAAAACTGCCGCGTCATGGGGGCCATAACAATGCGGTTTTTCAGATGTAATGACTTAAGGCCGAATGGCGAAAAAAGCGTATCGAGAGACATAGTATCTACCTTACGGAAACAAAACTGTCTCAGAGATAGTTACGATTGCGCCGCCCGCAAGCACATTAACCGAGCTTTGCCCACACTTTTTCGGCAATGGCTTTGAAACGTTCAGCCACATCGCCGCTCTGGATCGGCTGCGCCTGGTTTGCGATGGCGCAGGGGTATGT
>JBCEBX010000203.1:8005-15361 GCA_039206455.1 Asticcacaulis sp. | reverse complement strand
GATCGACGGCTTACCGGCCACCGCCAGTTCGCAGCAGGTCGACGCCCCCGCCCGCCCGATCACCAGATGTGCCCGCCCCAGCCGCTCGGCCATATTACTGAAAAACGGAGCGACCTCGGCATCGATATCCGCAGCCCTATAGATGGCCTTGGCCGCCTCAAGCTGCTCAGGCCGCGACTGTTGCTCAACCTTCAAACGAATGCGCAAGGATACAGGCAACAGGGCCAGTGCCTGCGGTACGGTTTCGGACAAAAGCTTGGCCCCCTGCGACCCGCCGGTCACCAGAATACGGATTTCCCTGTCCATCTCCGGATAGGGCTGATCATAGAGTGCGCGTATATCGGGCCGCACAGGGTTTCCGGTCACCTGAACCTGCCCCTCAAGCGCCTTCGGGGCCATACGCAACACCGGAAAGGCGCAGGCCACCGCATCAACCTTGGCGCATAATTGCCGATTTGACCGCCCCAGCACCGAATTTTGTTCGTGCAACAGCGTCACATCCTTGCGCGCCAGTGCCGCCATCAATGCCGGATAGGACGGATAGCCGCCAAACCCGATCACCGCCTTAGGCTTGAGACGCTTAAACGCCTTGCGGGCCTGTAATATGCCCTGCGCAATCTTGAAACCCGCCCGCGCCATGCCGATGACGTCACCGCGCTTAAAGGTCGCCGCCTCAAGCGATAACCGCTCAATCGCCGGAAACCGGTCAGCATAGGCCGCGCCCCGCGCATCCGACGCCAGCACCACCTGCCAGCCGCGCGCACTTAAGGCCCGCGCCAGAGCCTCGGCCGGAAACATATGTCCGCCGGTGCCCCCCGCCGCCACAACCGCTACCGGTGCTTCGTTCAGGTCCTCAGAATCAGTTCGCGCCACTTGTCACCCTTATGCAAACAAGCCAAATCCGTCGAAGAACCGCTTCGAGACGGTTTTGGCCTTGTTGAACCATCCAAAACGTATTGAGGAAAAGCCTCAAACTTTTGGATGATACCCTACCACTTCGTCGGATCATCCGGCTGCACCTCAGCAGGCCGCTTGCGCGTCAGCGCCAGTATAAGCCCCATGGTCAGTCCCATAGCCATCAGCGACGACCCGCCATAGGAAATGAACGGCAGGGTCATTCCCTTGGGCGGAATGACACTCAGGTTCACCGCCACATTAATGAACACCTGCAAACCGACGATAATATAAAGACCCGACGTCGCGATCTGACGGAAAGGATCAGGCATATTCATCGCCTTCCACAGGCCGCGCAGAACGACGAAGCTGAACAAAGCAATCAGCAGCAGTGATACCCATAGCCCATATTCTTCTGCCGCTACCGAATAGATAAAGTCGGTGTGCATATCGGGAATAAGGCGTTTCATCGTACCTTCATTGGTGCCGGTACCGAAAATGCCGCCATTGGCAATCGCCGCCGCCGCACGTTCCACCTGATAGCGGTCACCTTCGGGAGAGACAAACTCCTGAATACGGCTGCGGAAGTGCGGCAGGGCAAAATAAAGGCTGACCATGCCCACGACTGCCGCCCCCGACATACCGATAATCCAGCGCATCGGCACGCCCGAAATAAAGAAACAGGCCCCGAACACCAGGGTAATCAGGATGGTCTGACCGGCATCCGGCTGAATGAGCAAAAGCCCGACACACAGCACATATAATATGACCGCAATCGTCACACCGGGCACACCGCGCCCCTTCTGGCTTTCGGCGAACATCCAGGCGATCAGCACAATCAGGGCCGGTTTGATAAATTCCGACGGCTGAAGGCTGAAAAATTCCAGATCAAGCCAGCGCCGCCCGCCCTTGGCCTTGTGGCCAATGAACGGCAGCAGGGCCATGATGGTCAGGGCCCCGCCATAGATCAGCGTACTGACCCGTCGCACCCCTTTGAGCGACAGCATGGACACGCTGATCATCAGGGTCGCTGACGCCACCGCAAAGATCAGATGCCGCTGGGTGTAATAGAAATCATTGGCTGACCCGATCTTGGGGGCCGCCACCGGTGACGACGAAAACGAAAACACCAGACCGGCAAAGATCAGCAATAACACCGACGCAAGCGTGACACGGTCCACCGTCCACCACCATATAGCCAGTGGCGAACGATCCGTACGTGTAAAAGGATGGGCATAGCCTTGAGGCATGGCGGGTACCGGAAATTGCAGAAAACCGATGCAGCAAACCCGTCAGATTTGCCCACATTTTCACACCGGCCACATTGCCTCCACAGTCGCCAGACGTGGTTAAAAACCCGTTAAATTAACCCGTCATCAACATCTTTTAGCGCCTTGACAAGCCCCTGCCCCAGCACTCACAATTACGCATCAAAGAACATAAACGCTCAGGAAACCCGATGACCGATTCCGTTAATACCGCCTTCGCTTCTATGGCCTCGTCCCATATTACTCAGGCCAACACCAATGCCGAACAACATGGCCACGAATTGTCGGGCATTGCCCTGACCCACGCCGCCGCCCGTTACAATGCCTTTTTGCTGTCCATCGAAAGCTCAAGCAAGGGCAAGCTGAACGCCTCCCGCGAGGAATTTATCAATCAATCCGTCGCTCAGTACCGCGAATTCCTCAATCACCACTACGACGAATACGCCAAAGCCGAAGCCGAACAGGCTTAACCCCCATACCTCCCCATTTTAATGGGCCGCACACGGCTTACTTCATACCTCCCCAGCTTGCTGGGGAGGGGAACCGCCGTGCACAGCACGGGGGTGGTGGGGTATCTTCCTTTGATACGTCCTACAAAATATACCGGCTCAGATCGGCATCACCGGCAATCTCACCCAGACGCTCACGCACATAGGCCGCGTCAATCGTAATGGTCTGGCCTGACTGATCAGCCGCCGTAAAGCTCAGATCCTCCATCACCTTTTCGATAATGGTCTGAAGCCTGCGCGCCCCGATATTCTCGACCTTGGCATTGACCTGTGCCGCCGCTGCTGCCATTTCAGCCACCGCCCCTTCATCAAACGCAAGCGTCAGACCTTCGGTCGCCAGAAGCGCCTGATTCTGCTTCAGAAGATTGGCTTCCGGCTCGGTCAGAATGCGCTTGAAATCCGCTTCGGTCAGGGCCTTAAGCTCGACACGGATCGGCAAACGCCCCTGCAATTCCGGCAACAGATCAGACGGCTTGGCGACATGGAACGCCCCCGAGGCGATGAACAATATGTGGTCGGTCTTCACCGGCCCGTATTTCGTCGAAACCGTCGTGCCTTCAATCAAAGGCAACAGATCGCGCTGCACGCCTTCGCGGGAGACATCGGCCCCACTGCGATCGGAACGAGAGGCTACCTTGTCTATTTCATCAAGGAAGACAATCCCTTCCTGCTCCGCCAGACTGAGGGCCTCACGCGACACCGCTTCCTGATCCAGAAGCTTTTCGCTTTCCTCAGACAGCAGGATCGGCTGCGCGGCCTTAACCGTCAGGCGCACATTTTTCTGCTTGCCGCCCATAGCCTTCGACAGCATCTCCGACAGGTTTATGGCATTGCCGGGCTGACCGGGGATTTCAAACATGCCGACACTGTTGCCGCTATCGGTCACCGAAATCTCGATATCCTTGTCATCAAGCTCACCGGCCCGAAGGCGCTTGCGGAAGCTGTCTCGCGTCGCAGGCGTTGCCGTTGCCCCGACCAGCGCGTCGAGCAACCGCTCTTCCGCAGCCGCCTCGGCCTTGGCGCGCACGCCCTGACGGTTCTTTTCCTTGACCATCAGTATGGCCGCCTCCACCAGATCACGGACAATCTGATCGACATCGCGACCGACATAACCGACCTCGGTGAACTTGGTGGCTTCAATCTTGATGAACGGGGCCTGCGCCAGCTTGGCCAGACGCCGCGCAATTTCGGTCTTACCAACCCCCGTAGGCCCGATCAGCAGAATGTTTTTCGGCGTGATTTCATCGCGAATATCATCCGCCGTCTGTTTGCGCCGCCAGCGGTTACGCAAAGCGACCGCGACCGCCTTCTTGGCATCATTATGCCCGATAATATGGCGATCAAGTTCGGAAACAATTTCACGGGGAGAAAAGGTAGTCATTATTTCACTCTGTGCATAAGCGTGACACGGCCCCAGCGGGGGCTATCGTGTTGTTCATAAATATCAAATCCGGCCTTCTGATAGCAGCGAATGGCCACTTCATTGTCAGGGTCGGGGTCCACAAGCAATTTCGGTGCACCGCCCGCAAGCAACCTGTCCCCGAACTGCCTCAAAATCTGCGGCCCCAGCCCCTGTCCGGTCAGGCTCACATCACCGATAAACATATCGACGCCCTGCGCCCCTTTGGGCTGACCGGCGAAGTAGCCCCCGTCATCAGACGCCGCATCATAATGCTGAATATACCCCACAGGCTTGCGGTTATATTCGACAACAAAGGCCGCGCCTTCCGAAGCGCCAATAAGCCCCAGGGCTTCCTCAACCTCTTCATCGGGGGTTGATCCCTCCTGATGCCACCATCGCCTGACATGCGGCGACGACATCCAGATAAACAACAGGCCGGAATCAGCCTCTTTCAGGGGGCGAAAGCTTATCAAGCCTCAAGCGACTCCAGCGTGACATTACCATTGGTATAGACGCAGATTTCACCGGCAATCTTCATGGCCTTGCGGGCAATGGCCTCGGCATCCGGCTCATATTCCAAAAGGGCGCGCGCCGCCGACAGGGCATAGGTGCCGCCAGATCCGATGGCCGCCACCCCGTCTTCCGGCTCCAGCACATCACCGACACCGGTAATGGTCAGGATGGTATTCTTGTCGCCCACCAGCAGCATGGCCTCAAGACGGCGCAAATAACGATCCGTGCGCCAGTCCTTCGCCAGATCGACACAGGCCCGCGCCAGCTGATCGGGATATAGCTCAAGCTTGGCCTCAAGCCGCTCAAGCAGGGTAAAGGCATCCGCCGTCGCACCGGCAAAGCCAACGATCACCTTGCCGCCCGCCAGTGTGCGCACCTTGCGGGCGCCGCCCTTGACGATGGTTGGGCCCATCGACACCTGACCGTCACCGGCGATGACGGTCTTGCCGCCTTTACGCACCGCAACGATGGTCGTGCCGTGCCAGTTAGGAAAATTGCTATCTTGCGTCATGGAAATCTAATTGGCGGTTTTTATGCAGGGTTTCAAGAGGCAGAGACGATTTCATCCGACCCGGTTCTTTCGTCGCCTTTGCCGTGACAGGTCATCGAGCAGCGGCCCGATCCCCACCACCGCCAGCAAGGCCGAAAACGGCAGAACACTGACAAAGCCAAAACGGCTGAAACTACAGGCCCCGATAAATCCCCCCAGCAAAAACGCCAGCAACAGCCCTGCCAGAACCCCCGCCTTGCGGCTGTCCCACAGAGTCTGCGTGCCCGCTGTCCGGCTAAACAAAAACCGCCCGACTTCAATCCCCAGATCGGTAATGACGCCGGTCATGTGCGTGGTACGGATCACCGCATGCGACGCCTTGGTAATCAGGCTGTTCTGTAGGCCCATGATATAACACAGCAAAGCAATCGTGGTTTCCGTCGCCAGATAGATGTCAAACACCAGATTGGCCGCCAGAAGCCCGAACAAAAGCAGCAAAAACGCCTCAAGCAGTATGGCCAGCGCAAATTCCGAATGCAGCCGCTTAAACCGCGCCCAGTTGATCAGCAGGCTTGAGGTCACCGCGCCACAGAAAAAGCTGAAAACATAGATGAATGCCGCCATCGCAAAGCCAAACTGACCCAGCACCACATGATCGGCCAGCCCTGAGACAAACCCGCTCATATGCGACGTATAGGCCCCGACCGCCAGAAAACCTCCGGCATTGATTGCCCCGGCAACAAAGGCAAGAACCATCCCCAGCCGCCGGTCACCGGCCTCCGTGCGCCGCCTGCCGCTTAAATGTCTGCTGTAATTCCGGTTTGAACGTCTGGCCATCACACTCCCCGACAAAATGACCATAGGCCCCCCGCCCCCCTTTCCGCAAGC
Source organism: Asticcacaulis sp. (assembly GCA_039206455.1). GTDB lineage: Bacteria > Pseudomonadota > Alphaproteobacteria > Caulobacterales > Caulobacteraceae > Asticcacaulis. The sequence continues at coordinate 9,397 of JBCEBX010000203.1, read as the reverse complement.
TTCACCGCTGGCATTCCGCCGCTGACAGGCTTATATGGCATCCATGCTCTCAGATGACGAACTCGACCGTTACGCCCGCCATATCGTGCTGAAAGAAATCGGCGGCGCAGGCCAGATGCGCCTCAAGGCCGCGAAAGTGCTGCTGATCGGCGCAGGCGGCATAGGTGCCCCCGCGTCACTTTACCTCGCCGCTGCCGGTGTCGGGACGCTCGGCCTGATTGACGACGACACGGTATCGCTTTCCAACCTGCAACGTCAGGTGATCTTCAGAACCGACGACATCGACACCCCCAAGGTCGAAGCCGCCGCCGCCCACCTCAAGGCCCTCAATCCGCACGTTGTTGTCACGACGCACCCCCTGCGCCTGACCGAATCCAATGCCGCCGACCTTATCGCCCCCTATGACATTGTGCTCGACGGCAGCGACACCTTCCACACCCGCCATCTGGTCAACAAGACCTGCATGGCGCTGAATAAGCCACTGGTTTCCGCCGCGCTTGGCCGCTTCAATGGTCAGGTCAGCGTCTTCACCGGTAAACCCTGCTATCAGTGTCTGGTGCCCGACATTCCACCCGATGCCGAAACCTGTGAGCGCATGGGCGTGGTCGGGGCCATAGCCGGTATTATCGGCACGATGGGCGCCCTTGAGGTCATCAAGCTGATCACCGGTGCCGGTGAGCCGCTTACCGGTAAACTGCTGATCTTCGAGGGCCTGACCATGCAGTCACGTACCGTATCCTTACCCGCCGAACCCGACTGTCCAGTCTGCGGCCTTGAAAATCTTTTTGACCTCCGATACTGGAAATCTCATCAGTTCCACCCATTTAACATCTATAGGCCGGAACTATCATCCCCCCCCTCAGGGTTCCGGCTTTGCGACGCTTAAGGCCTTCCCCCCTCCGGCCTTAAGCGTCTTTTTATATATGGAGCCCTCCTTGGCTGATCCCATAAGCCTCCGCCCCCTTGAGATCACTGACCTGCCCCGCGTGCACAATCTGGCACATGACATCTGGCCGGAATGTTACAAGGGCATTCTGGATGACGCGCAGATCCCCGCGATGGTCGAAAGCCTCTATGCCCTGCCCGCCCTGCACCATGAAATGGCCGTCGAAGGCCACCGCTACTGGATCGCAGAGACCAGAGATCGTGATCTGGGTTTCGCCTCAGCGTTTCAGGACGGTGATACCGTATGGATCAAGAAGCTCTATCTTCGGGCGGAAACACGAGGACAGGGTCTTGGCAAACGCCTGATAAGCCTGATCTCAGACGCTTTTCCCGACACCACCCGCCTGAACCTCTATGTCAATGACGGCAATGCGCCGGCCATTGCCTTCTACCGGTCTCAGGGCTTTGAGATTATCGACACGCTTGCCGTTCAGATGGGCCCTTACC
>JBCEBX010000203.1:5892-7995 GCA_039206455.1 Asticcacaulis sp. | reverse complement strand
GCCCTTACCCCTTCACTGACCACATTATGTCGCGCGTTAGAAGCGCGTCTTAACTGGCTGATTTCAGGCGCCCCCTGCTTTCTCCCTCCTGCTTGCGGGAGGGTGGCACTTGGGCCGGAGGCGCAAGTGACGGGAGGGTCCCTTGACCAGCCACGCAAAAAAAGCCCTCAAGTTCCTGTATTATGAAAAATTAACCTAAAAATTAGACGTTTATAGCTGCCGCATTTTATGGCTATATTCGATTCATGAGCACGACACCCCGCCTGCGCATCATAGACAAGGACGAACTGGCCATAGTCCGCGAACTGGCCATGATCATCTGGCCGCGCCTGTATCGCAACGTCGTGTCACCGGTTCAGATGGACGCCATCATCAGCGCCCTGTTCGACCTCGATACCCTTGAGGACGATATGGATGAACGCGGCCATATCTACTGGCTGGCCAGCGCAGGCAGCACACCTGCGGGCTTTTTGTCGGCGGCCCTGACCGGCGACCGCATCGACATCCACAAGATCTATGTTCGTGAAGATTTTCGCGGTACAGGCCTGGGCAAGGCCCTGATGCAGGCCCCGCTGGATCATTTCCCTGAGGCCCGCAGCCTGTCCCTGATCGTCCCCGTTGACCATGATCAGGGCGCAGGCTTTGCCCGTCATTCCGGCTTTGAATTTGTCCGCGAGGACCCCGTCAGCATTGCCGGATACGACCTGACCAACCACGTCATGCACAAAGCCCTCTGAACTGACTGATGACCGTAATCGCTGCCTATCTTTACCGTAACGGTCAGAAAATCCGACCCATTGAAATTGGCGAAAAGGTTGATTGCGCCGCCGATAAGTCCGAATTTGTCTGGATCGGACTGGCTGACCCGACCTTAGAGGAAATGCGCATCCTCAAGGACACCTATGGCCTTCACCCTCTAGCGGTCGAAGACGCCTTCAAGGCCAACCAGCTCCCCAAGGTCGATATCTACGGCGATCAGCTGTTTGTCGTCGCCCGCACCGCGCACCTTGATGACGGGGCCATTAAGTACGGCGAAACGGCCCTGTTTGTCGGCAAAAGCCACATCATCAGCGTCCGCAGTGGCTCGGCCCGCTCCCACAGCACATTGCGCACCGAACTCGAAGCCGTCCCGACCCTTTTATCGCATGGCGTTGATTATGTTCTGCACGCCATTCTCGATTTCATCGTTGACGGCTACCTGCCGGTCATCGAAGCCATCGAGGATGAGGTGCTGGGCATGGAGCAGCACACGGTCGACAGCTTCCTCGGGCGGGCTGAAATCACCCGCATCTTCTTCCTCCGGCGCGAACTGATCCGCTTTCAGCGCATCCTTGTGCCCATGAGCGAGGTGGCCGGTAAGCTGACCCGCACCGACCTGCCGTGCATCGACCCCGAAGCCCGCCCCTATTTCAACGATGTGCTTGACCATGTCCGGCGCGTCCTGACCATGGTCGATGACCTGCGTCAGGTGTTAAGCAGCGTCTTTGAATTCAGCAATTTGCTTGAGCAGCAGCGCACGGGGGCCATTACCCGTCAACTGGCGGCCTGGGCAGCGATTCTCGCCGTGCCGACCGCCATAGCCGGTATCTACGGCATGAACTTCGAATTTATGCCGGAACTCACGACCCGTTATGGCTATTTCGTGGTGCTCGGCGTCATCGCCCTCATCTGCGCCCTGCTCTATGCGCGTTTCCGCCGCATGAAGTGGCTTTAGCAACCTCCTCCCTATGCGTCAGCATGGGGAGGTGCGCGGCGCAAGTCCGCGACGGAGGGGGCATTCCCCTTAAACGCCTGCGTTTACCTTCGCCGCATGATCTTCCACAAGCCCGACAATATGCTCGATCATATCGTCATTCTTAAGCTTGTGATCGGGCTTTCCCGCCAGATAGACCATACCCGCGCCTGCCCCGCCGCCGGTAAAACCGACATCGGTATAGAGCGCCTCCCCCGGCCCGTTAACGACACAGCCAATGATCGACAGGCTCATGGGCGTAGCAATATGCGCCAGACGCTCCTCAAGCTTCGCTACGGTTTCAATGACATTGAAGCCCTGACGCGCACAGGACGGACAGGCGATAATATTGACGCCGCGATGCCTTAACC
>JBCEBX010000203.1:0-5882 GCA_039206455.1 Asticcacaulis sp. | reverse complement strand
GCCTTAACCCCAGCGACTTAAGGATATCAAAACCGACCTTGATCTCCTCGACCGGATCAGCGGCTAAGGATACGCGGATCGTGTCACCAATACCGGCCCACAACAGGTTCCCCAGCCCGATGGCGGATTTAATCGTCCCTGTCCGCAAAGGCCCCGCTTCGGTCACCCCGATATGCAGCGGACAGTCAATGGCTTCAGCCAGCGCCTGATAGGCCGCAACCGTCAGGAAGACATCCGACGCCTTGACCGAAATCTTGAACTCATGAAAATCGTGGTCACGCAATATGTTGGCGTGGAACAAAGCGCTGTCGACCATATCGTCCGGACACGGTTCGCCATATTTTTCCAGCAGTTCCTTCTCAAGCGATCCGGCATTGACCCCGATGCGCATCGAACAGCCATAGTCCTTGGCCGCCTGTACGACATCACGCACCCGATCCGCCGAGCCGATATTGCCCGGATTGATCCGCAGGCACGCCGCACCGGCTTCGGCCGCCTCGATGCCGCGCTTATAGTGGAAATGGATGTCGGCAACGATCGGCACCGACACCTGCCTGACGATAGACTTCAACGCCTGAGTCGATTCGACATCCGGACACGACACCCGCACAATATCGGCACCAGCCTCCTCAAGCGCATGTATCTGGCGCACCGTTGCGTCCACGTCATGCGTCTTGGTGTTGGTCATCGACTGCACCGTAATCGGCGCATCGCCCCCGACCTCAACCTTGCCGACACGAATCTTCCGGCTCTTGCGGCGGTCAATCATGCGCCAGGGCCGGACGTGGGTGTGATCAGCGTGTGACATGATGTTACTCGAAGTCTTTCTAAATGCGCCTCCCTGCTTTTGGCGGGGCGGTGGGGTATCCGGCTTAGGCATATAGCAAACCAACGCCTGCTATTTAGGACGTTACGTTGCGTTTCGCCATACGATAATCGGACTTTATTCGTTCACTTCCAGAGGGGCCGCCACAGAAGGCTGATAAGGTATCGGCCCCGACGGCAGCCCATCGGTTGACACGCTTGGCCGCGACGGGGCCGCCACCTGAACCGGTGCCTCCCCCTCAGGATGAGTATCCATCAGCCGCGCCGTGGCAGCCGCACGGGCATTGATCTTGCTGATCGGGGTCGTATTGCCCTCAAGCTCACCGGCATATTCGCCATCAAAAAACACATCCAGCGCGCGGTGATCGGACACGTCGATCAGCATAGGCACCGAGGTGAGCTGCGGCACGCGATAGGCCTCACCGGCCCCCATCTGACGGGCAAAATAGACCAGTCCGTCCTGACCCCGCACCACCAGATTAACGCTTTTCTGGGCCTGAATGATGACCGAAGACTCACTCGGTTGCGCCCCATAGACCGCCCCGCGCGGATTAAACGCCTTGCGCCGCTGCGGTGCGACCACCGGCGCTTCCCCAAGCGCTGCCTGACGCTCGGCGGCAATGGCGGCAAAGCCTTCCTCAAGCCCGGCCGTATAATAGGGCACAGGCATGTCCTGATCCTTGGGCGCAGGCAGAGGCGCACCGACCCGGATCACGCCATCGGCAACCATCGGCACGCCTGCGGCCCAAACCTCAGGCGCACTGGCGACCGGATTGCCATTGTCGTCAACATGCTGCGGCTGACGCTGAAACAGGTTCCAGGCAACAATCGCCCCGACCAGCACAGCCACAACGGCAATAATATAGTGATATTTCGGCTTTAGGTCTTCGATCGCCGCCCCGATGGGGGCCCTGAGGCTGGTCTGTTGGGCATCGGCGGTCTGGCGCTTGAAGACTTCCGCCAGCGTTTCTTCATCAAGCCGCAAGGCCCGCGCATAGGCCCGCACATAGCCAATCGCAAACGAACGCGACGGCAGGCGGTCATACTGACCATGCTCAATGGCCTCAAGATAGGTGCGCCGGACACGGGTAATATCAGCCACCTGATCAAGATCATAGCCGATGGCCAGACGCGTTGATCTGAGAATTTCACCCAAGGCCCGCGGATCAGCTTCAGCCACTTCGGGCGCAAGCTGTCGCGCACCGGTTCCGTGGAACAGGCCCGTATAGGGTTCATCCTCAATAACTGTGATACTGTCGTCCGTATTCATGCTGTCCGCATTTCGCCGCTGCGCCAGACCAAACCATATAGGCCTGAGCGAATCAATTCGCAATTAGCCGCCTTCTATAGGCGAGGGCATAACATGTGGGAAATAAGCTTGATCCCAGTCATCTGGCCTGAATAGTATTTTGCCATGCTCTAAAACCCTGTCGCCGTCATTATAAGGCACATTGGCCAATTTTATATCCGTCGCATCGGCAATGTCAGGGTCTTCATAATAATCCAGATGAAGATGATCCCGTTTGTGATCAAGCCGTTGCAACGCCTCAATCAAAACCTGCCGCCCCATGTCATTGAGCAATATTTCAAAACCGCCATCGTCACCTATACATACCGTTACCCTTGGCCTTGCTTCCTCTGGCCGCATCCTCGTTCCTTTCTAATATCTCACCAGCTTCATATCGGCAAAACCGTTTCACACTTCCACCGATACAGTTTAAAAGCAGGCTACACCTAGTACTCAAAAAACAGGAATCAATCCGTATGCCCGCAGCGTTCGACGACCTCTGGATCGGTCAGGTGGCCTCAATAGGCGCTGGCGTCGTGTCACAGGAAGATCTTGAGAAGTTCTGCCTGACCTACGCGCCGTCATGGGACCGCTGCGAAGGCTTGCCGGATGCCCTGATTTTCACCCTGTGGTCACGTCTTGAACAGGAAGCCGCTGCCACATGGCCGCAAACCAAGCGTCTGGCGGTCGATGCCCTGCGCTGGTCACGCAACCCGCCTGCCGGTGAATTGCTCCGCGGTCGCCTGACCATCATGGGTAAGGACGCGGTCGGTGACACCAAGGGCGTGGTCATCGCCCAGCACGATCTTCTGGACGAAGCCGGACGGCTGGTTTTTTCCTGCCTGACCCGTTCGGTCTTTCAGCGCAATCCGATGCCTAAGGACTAAACGGCACTTATCCCCGTTAGCGACCCGGCTTCAGGGACGTCTGTTCGCCGGACAAAGGCGCTTTTCATCAGGTATGGGTGAAAAACGGCCCTAAAAACCCCTGCAAAACAGGGCATTTTACGCCGCTTTTTGTCCGTATTTTGCCTTATTTCAGTGTATTTTAACGCCCGCCCGCCCAAGGTGGGTCTCTGATCTCTGTATTTTGCCCCTAAATCGACTGAACCTCACCTATGAAGCTGGATCTGACCGAAGCCCGTAAATGGATTTTGCGCGCCCTTATTGTGGCGACCCCTGCGGCCCTGTTTTCGCTGTTTTTCCACATCGAAATCCTCGATCCAACCCGTATCGGCTGGCTGCTTGATGAGGACTGGGGACAGCACGTTCTGGGCTGGCATGCCTTCCGTAACGTGCCCTGGGCGTGGCCCTTCAACTATCAGGATTTGCTGGCGCACCCGACCGGCATCTCGATTATCTACACCGACTCCAATCCGCTTTTTTCCTTCTTCTTCAAAGTCTTCAAAGACATTCTTCCTGAAAATTTCCAGTTCATCGGCCCGTGGTTCGGCCTTTGCGTCGTCCTGCAGTTTTTCTTTGCGTGGAAACTGGTCAGACCCCATGCCCCTAACGGCTGGGCAGCCCTTGCCGGTGCCATTATCCTCTGCCTTCTCCCCGCCATGTACCACCGCATGCGTCACGACACACTGGTGGCACACTTCTTCATCCTGTGGACCCTGTGGATTTTCTTCAACGTCAAGGATGAGAAGCACAAAAACTACTGGTACGCCGCGGCTTTGGGCACGGTCGGCTTCATCCATCCGTACCTGATGTTCATCATGGCCGCGATCTGGGGCGGCGATGTTCTGCGTAAATTTATCCCCGCCGCCAAAGCGCTGGACCGTAAGGCCATGCTGCTGATCGTGCGCGACTGCGCCCTGATTATCCTCGCGCCCATCATCACCCTTGGCTTGTCAGGCGCCTATTCGGGCAATAGCGCGGGCTCTGCCGGATACGGCTATTATTCGATGGGACTCGATTCACCGATCAATCCGGTACATCCCGATTTTTCTTTCTTTATCAAGGCCCATCCGCAGGATATGGGGCAGGCGTTCGAAGGCTTCCAGTATATGGGACTGGGCATTCTCGGCCTGCTGCTTGGGGCCTTACTCCTCTACCAGATCACCTTCTCGGCCCGTCAGGCACGCCCGTTTATCGAAAGTGCCAAACCTCTGATTATCCCCTATGTCGTGTTGCTGATTATCGCGGTATCTCACCACATTCAGTTCTATGACATCACACTTCTGCGCATCCCTTTGCCGGAAAAAGTGCTGGATATTCTGGCAGTTCTGCGCGCCTCAGGCCGTTTCTTCTGGCCGATTGCCTATACACTGATCCTTATTGCGCTTGTGGTCGTCTACAAAAGTCGTCCCCGCATGATGAAGATCGCGCTCCCTGCCATCATCATCATTCAGTTGATCGATCTTCAGGGCTTTATCCCCGCCATGCGCGTTCAGACCGAACTGGCCAGATCAACCGTTATCTACGACCAGACCCCTTCACCGGTCTGGGATGACCTGATTACCGGCGCCAAAGGCGTCAACTTCTATCCGCCGCAGGTACATCTGAACGACAAGCTGTTCTACGAAGTCACCTGGCGCTCCGTGTCACAGCAAAAGCCCGTAAACACCATGTATGCGGCGCGGGGCAATATTGATCAGGCACGCATCGAAGCCAAGGGCCGCGAAACCTATCTTGAAGGTGAAATCGATGACGAACGCCTGTATGTCTTTTTGAATCAATGCCTTGCACCGGAAAATTTACAGCCCCTGATGCGTGAGGTGGACGGTGTCTGGATCATACCACCGGCCTCAAAACGCCACCTCGACCTGCCGCACCCCGAATGGAAACCGATTCGCGCCCGTATGGGTTTCGGCTTCCTGAATCAAGGCTCCTGCCTGCTCGACAAGAACTGGTCAGCCCCCGAAGCTGACGGCTCATGGACACTGGGCGAACGCTCGCAAATGGTTATTCCTATTCAGGATGTGCAGTTCATAAACGACGTCCGGCCTGAAAAGCCGTCCTTGCGCATCTGGGCCAAGAGCTTCTACAAACCGCGTAAGGTCGATGTGCTGATCAACGGCAAAAAAGTCGATACAATGAACCTGCAAAAGATCATGACCTATCAGGACATTGCCATTCCGGCCTCGGTCTTCCATCGCCACACCATGACGGTTGCCTTTATCGTGCATGAGCCGGTCTCTCTGAAATCCCTTGGGGCCTCAATGGATGATGACCGGCCACTGGGCATGAAGCTGTTCCGCATGACCATCGAAGACGCCGCCGTGCGCGAACGCGAAGCCGCCAAGGCCGCCGCCAAAGCCGCCGAACGGGCCAATCCGCCGCCCCTCATCAGCGCCATCCCACAAAATGGCGACCAACTCAAGATCGCCGTCGAAGGGCCTTAAAAACGCCTGCGCTTTCTTTTTACGTCATAATGGTCTATAGAGCCGCCCCCGGAGACATCCGGGGGCTGACTTATCCCCCTGACTAATTGGAATGGGGGCGGGCTTATGGCTTGCAAGTCAGTTCTTCCGCCACTATGTTTTCAATCGGTTGCAGGCGCCCTCAACCGAAGTTGCTTTATTTGTCTTCCACTCAGGGCGTAATTTAAGAAAATTAATCGCACATGGAAAAAGTGCCGATGACCGGCGCGGGCTATCAGGCCCTCGACGATGATCTTAAACGTTTGAAGTCTGTGGAACGCCCTGCCGTGATCGCTGCGATCGCTGAAGCCCGTTCGCATGGCGACCTGTCGGAAAATGCCGAATACCATGCCGCCAAGGAGCGTCAGGGCTGGATCGAGGGCCAGATCGCCGAGATCGAGG
>JBCEBX010000202.1:0-15364 GCA_039206455.1 Asticcacaulis sp. | reverse complement strand
CGGTCACGGGTGCGCAGTTCCAGCGCCCGATCCGATTCCGAAGACGCCCGATCCACCAGATCCGGATGATTTTCCGTTTCCTTCTGCATCACGGAAACCGTCTCTTTCGATCCGGCGAGAATCTCGTTTTTCCATGTCAGCAGTTTCTTACGGAAATAGACGAGCTGACGCTCGTTCATATAGTCTTCGTCGTCCGCCGGACGATAGGTATCCACCGGCTTGGAAATGTCGTCAGCACTCATCTCAATTACCACGCCCCGCATTATATGTGTTCATGCCGTTTTTGCCACATACGCAGCAAGAAACAGGCCATGAGGTTTCGCGCGGCTTATAGCCCGTGAATCAGAGCCGTACAATCAAGATTTTGTGAAAAACCAACCGTTCAGAAAAGATAGATTACATTAACTTGCGCTTTGCAAGCTCCACATAGGCGCGGGTCTCGATCTCATTCAGCACCCCCTGAAGGCGGACATCATCGACCTCTTCGCGCTGCGCCTCGATCATTTTCTGCAAGGTGATCAGCGCATGGTCATTAATCACGCCCCCAAGAAGCGAGATTTTCAATTCCTCAAGCTTATCGAGAATATCACCGGCGCGGCGCACCTGACGGCGTTTGCGCCCTTGAAGCACATCATCTTCACCCTGCAAGGCCAGAATGGCGTCAATGCCCCCCAGACTCAGGGCAGCTGAGGCCGCAGACGGTGCCGAAGCGCTTCGGGCACTCCCCGCACCTTTAAGAGAAAAATTACCGGAAGCCTTGGTTGTACCGGAAGTCGACGATGCAACGCCGGCCCCTGTCAGGCCGTTTATTTTAAGCGACATGGATGCCCCATATATGGATGACATAGCGGGTAACAGGGCCATTCTGGCGTTTAATGCGCAGGTTTTGTCGCGCGGAATAGATTAAGAATGCCACAACATACTTGATCAGCGGTTAACGCCCGGCATTTTCTTCCCATGGGAATCCGATACCCAGCCATCATTACAGCACACAGACCCATTAACCAATTTTTCCGCTGATTTTATTGAGGAAAATGAACATTTTTCTGTGGCACACTCCCTGCATACCCTTAGCGCACCATTATGGTTAACGCCCGAACGGAAACCCGACATGCGCTTTATAGCCGCCTTTTTGTCTGCCCTGCTGCTGCTGACGCCTGTTTATCAGGCGCAGGCGGCCTCACGCATTAAGGACATTGTCGACGTCGAGGGCGTACGTAAAAACCAGCTGATAGGTTATGGCATTGTCGTCGGCCTGAACGGCACAGGCGATACGGTGCGTAACTCGCCTATGCTCAAACAAAGCCTTGAGGGCATGATGGAGCGCATGGGCGTCAATATCCGCGACGCCAATCTGAATACCAAAAATGCCGCCGCAGTGATGATTACGGCGGAACTGCCGCCCTTCGCTGCGCCGGGGTCACGCATTGATGTAACCGTATCGGCCATGGGGGATTCCAAAAGCCTACTGGGGGGCACACTTCTGGTGACCCCGCTGCTCGGCGCCGATGGCGAAGCCTATGCGGTGGCGCAAGGGACGGTGCAGACCGGCGCCATCTCCGCGGGCGGTGCCTCAGGCTCCAGCATCATCAAGGGCGTGCCGACCGCCGGTCGCATTGCTTCGGGCGGTGTCATCGAGCGTGAGCTTGGCTTTCAGCTTGATGCCCTGCCGATTGTGCGCCTGACCTTAAAAAACCCCGACTTCACCACCGCCCAGCGCATCGCGGCAGCCATTAATGGCCGTTTCCCCGGCACAGCCTATGCGGAAAACCCGACCATTGTGGCCATTCGCGCACCGGTCAACACCTCGATGTCAGGCTTTGTGTCGCAAATTGAAGCCCTGCCTATACAGGTCGATACGCCTGCCAAGGTGGTGATTGACGAGGTGAATGGCGTCATAGCCATTACCGGTAATGTCCGCGTTTCCCGCGTCGCCATTGCGCAGGGTAATCTGACGGTCAGCATCAACGAACAACCCTTTGTCAGTCAGCCCGGCCCCTTCTCTCAGGGCCAGACGGCGATTGTCCCCGACAGTCAGGTCTCTGTCGAAGAAGAGCGCGGGCGCAAACTGCATATACTGGATGACACGGTCGCGCTGTCCGATCTGGTGGCGGGTCTGAACGCCCTTGAGGTGTCACCGCGCGACATGATCTCGATCCTGCAAACCCTTAAGGCCGCCGGTGCGCTTCAGGCCGACATAGAGGTGATGTAATATGAGCTATACAAGCCCCGTAACCGCCGACACCTCACTGAACCTTCAGGCCGCCCAGTTGCAGCGCAAAGGGGCCAGACAGACCGGCACTGAGTTTGAAACCATGGTGCTGTCGAATATGCTGCGTCCGATGTTTGAGGGCCTTGAGACAGACGGTATGTTCGGTGGCGGCAATGGCGAAGAAATGTTCCGCTCGTTCTATATCGATGCCATCGCCCAGCAGATGGTGCGTAATGGTGGTATAGGCATTGCCGATCAGGTGCAAAAACAACTCTTAGCCCTTCAGGAGTCTTAGGCCATGTCCTCCGCCAATGAACGCGCCGAACATCTTATTCTGCTAACCGAGCGCCTAAGCGAACGCTTGCGAATTGAAACCGACCTTCTTGAGGCGCACAAACCGCAGGAACTGGCAGGCTCCGTCGAGGACACCCGCACCCTATCGTCGCATTATCGTCAGGAAACATTGCGCCTTAAGAACAATCCGTCCCTGCTGGCCGACATCAGCGCCGAGAACAAGGCCGCTCTCAAGGCCGCGACCGAAGCCTTCATGGACATATCCGGTCGCCATGCCCAGGCCGTTGAGGCCGCCAAAACCATATCCGAAGGTATATTGCTGGCCATTGCCGAAGACATGGGGGAAAAGGGCCGCACCGCCACAGGCTATGGCCCAGCCGCCACGCCCAAAACATCGAAGTCGCATTCGCTGACTGGCGGCTACAAGGCCTGAGGCCGATTAAGAATATTTAATTTATTTATAACCATAGGGCTTAACCGGTTTTTCATGACGTTCGGATAATTGATATGTATCAACCTTATCCGGATACCACACATGCGTTTGCGTCTGCCCCGTATAATCCAGCGTTTTCAGGCATCCGATAAGGGCAATGTCGCCATTATTTTCGGCATATCCGCCATGTCCCTTCTGGGGCTTGCGGGCGGTGCGCTCGATTACTATTCGGCGGTTAATCTTAAAAGCAAGCTTCAGGATGCAATGGACGCTTCGGTTTTAACCGGCTTACGTCACCCCGAAGCGAACCGTCAGACCGAGGCGGCAAAGGTATTCCAGACTAATCTGCCGGATAATATCAGTGGCATAACCCCCCGCTATACCCCCGGCGAAAACAGCCTGACCGGCAATGCGTCCTTTGAGTCACCGACGACGCTCCTGAACCTTCTGGGGATTAAGTCCATCCCCTTAAGCGTCACCGCGACCGCTCAGGGCACGCCGGTTAAGGGCAAGACCGCAGGCCCGTGCGTCTATGTGCTCGATCCCAACAGCTCTCAGACTCTGCGCGTCAACTCTGGCCCTGATATAGTGGCACCTCAATGTGAGATCCATGTCCGCTCAACAGCTCGCGAAGCGGCGGTTTTCAATTCGGGCATCAAACTTGATTTCAAGAAAATCTGCGTCGCCAGTTCTACCGTGCTCGATAATCATCGCGGCCTGAAAAATGTTGAACTGAAATGTGATGCGCATCCCGACCCCTATGCCGGTAAGCTGCCGACCGTAAATGCCGGAAGCTGCCAGCACAGCAACCTGAATATCAATGGCGGCAGCCAGACCCTTAATCCGGGCACCTACTGCGGCTGGACGAATTTCAATGGCGGCCCCAACATTAAGCTGAACCCCGGCCTCTATGTCATTCAAAATGGCGGCTGGAATGTCAATGGCGGCAACTGGACCGGCGATGGTGTGACCTTCTACTTTGCCGATCAGTCAAAAATCCAGTTCAATTCCGATGTGGCGCTTAACCTCAAAGCGCCGTCTTCCGGTACCTATAAGAACATACTGATCTTCGAAAAGCCGGGCCTTGGCACTTCGGACTTCATCCTCAATGACGCGCGTTCTAATGAAATGAACGGCCTGATCTGGCTGCCCAGCCGCCGCGTCACCTATAATTCCAAATCGCAGATGAGCAGCCACCATATGACGCTGGTGTCATGGCAACTGACGCTCAATCAGACCAAATGGCGACTTGATCCCGAAGCCAGCGGTCAGGTTGAAGCCTCAGCCGGTGCATCACTGACCAACATCCGCCTGACGCGCTAAAGATTTACCCAACCTCCTGCAACTGCCCCGATGCCCGCGCGTCGGGGTATTTTTTTGCTTTATAAAACATATGGAAAACTTTTCCGCTCTGCTGACACTTTTTAGATGCCGCATAAGGTTCTATATAGGGCTTTAAGTAATCAGGATTTCGGATCAGACATGGCCACGCACGACGCCCCGCATACCGGTTTCAAGGGGCAATCACAGGATTTCATCAAAATCAGAGGGGCGCGTGAACATAACCTCAAAGGGGTTGATGTCGATATTCCGCGTGGCCAGCTTGTGGTGCTGACCGGTCTTTCAGGGTCGGGCAAGTCGTCTCTGGCCTTTGACACCATCTATGCCGAAGGCCAGCGCCGCTATGTTGAAAGCCTGTCGGCCTATGCCCGTCAGTTCCTTGAACTGATGTCAAAGCCCGATGTTGACCTGATTGAAGGCCTGTCACCCGCCATTTCTATTGAGCAGAAGACGACCTCAAAAAACCCGCGCTCGACCGTCGGCACGGTCACCGAGATCCACGACTATATGCGCCTTCTGTGGGCGCGGGTCGGTGTCCCCTATTCGCCCGCCACGGGTTTACCTATTGAATCTCAGACCGTTTCCCAAATGGTCGACAAGCTTGTGGCCCTGCCGGAAGGGACGCGCATTCTGTTGCTGGCGCCCTTTGTGCGTGGCCGCAAAGGCGAATACAAAAAGGAAATTGCCGACCTTCAGCGTCAGGGCTTTCAGCGCCTGAAGATCAACGGCGAATATTACGCCATCGAAGACGCCCCCAAGCTCGATAAGAAATACAAGCACGATATTGATGTCGTTGTTGACCGCGTGGTCATCAAGGACGGCCTGATGCAGAGACTGGCCGACTCGCTCGAAACCGCGCTTCGTCTGGCAGACGGTCTGGCGGTGGCTGAATTTGCTGACAAGCTTGAGGGCGAAGACGAACCCAAACGCATTATCTTTTCGGAAAAATTCGCCTGTCCGGTATCGGGTTTTACCATTGCCGAGATCGAGCCCCGCCTGTTTTCCTTCAACAATCCGTTCGGTGCCTGTCCGACCTGCGACGGTCTGGGGGTCAAGCTGAGTTTCGATAAAAACCTTGTGGTGCCTGATCCGTCGCGCACGCTTAAGGACGGGGCCATTTCTCCATGGTCAAAAGGCTCCTCACCGCTCTATGCCCAGACCCTGCAAAGCCTTGGGGTGCATTACGGCTTTGACGTCAATAGCAAATGGGACACCCTGCCCGATGGCGTGCAGGAGGTGATCCTCTATGGTTCAGGCTCCGAAAAGATCAAGTTTGTCTATGAGGATGGCTCACGCCGTTATGACGTCTCCAAGCCTTTTGAGGGCGTCATTCCGAACATGGAACGGCGCTGGCGCGAAACCGATTCCTCATGGGCACGCGAAGACCTGAGCCGCTATCAGGCTGAAACCCCGTGTGAGGCCTGCGGCGGCAAGCGCCTCAAGCCCGAGGCCCTGGCCGTCAAGGTCACGGCGCGTGACATCGCCGAAATCTCGCAGTTGTCGATCCGTCACGCCCATGAATGGTTCGCCGATCTGGAAAACCACTTAAGCGAAAAGCAGATGGATATTGCGCGGCGTATCCTCAAGGAAATCCTTGACCGCCTGAGCTTCCTCAATGCGGTGGGTCTGGATTATCTTAATCTGTCGCGTAATTCCGGCACGCTTTCAGGCGGTGAAAGCCAGCGCATTCGTCTGGCCTCGCAGATCGGCTCAGGGCTTACGGGCGTACTCTATGTACTCGATGAGCCGTCCATAGGCCTGCATCAGCGCGATAATGACCGCCTGCTGGAAAGCCTTAAGGGCCTGCGTGACCTCGGCAATTCCGTGCTGGTGGTCGAACATGACGAAGACGCTATCCTGACGGCGGATTACGTCATCGATATGGGCCCTGCCGCCGGTGTGCATGGCGGTCAGGTGGTCGCCGAAGGCCCGCCGGAAGCCATTAAGGCCAATCCGAAATCCCTTACTGGTCAGTACCTTACGGGCAAGCGTGAAATCGCTGTGCCGGATCGTCGCCCGATCAACAAAAAGAAGATGCTCAAGGTCATTGGTGCGCGCGGCAACAATCTGAAGAATGTTACCGGTGAGATTCCGGTCGGCGTCTTTACCTGCATCACCGGCGTGTCGGGTGGCGGCAAATCTTCCTTTACCCTCGAAACCCTGCACAAGGCGGCGGCGCGTCGCCTGAACAATGCCTCGGCCAATCCGGCCCCGCATGACCGCATCGAAGGGCTGGAGCATTTCGATAAGGTTGTGGAAATTGACCAGTCGCCGATTGGCCGTACCCCGCGCTCAAACCCCGCCACCTATACCGGTGCCTTCGGTCCGATCCGTGACTGGTACGCGGGCCTGCCGGAATCCAAGGCCCGCGGCTATGGCCCCGGTCGCTTCAGCTTCAACGTCAAAGGGGGGCGCTGCGAAGCCTGTACTGGCGATGGCCTGATCAAGATCGAGATGCACTTCCTGCCCGATGTCTATGTTACCTGCGATGTTTGTAAGGGGAAGCGCTATAACCGCGAAACGCTGGATATTTCCTTTAGGGGCCATTCCATCGCCGATGTGCTGGATATGACCGTCGATGAAGGTGCCGAAGCCTTCAAGGCCGTGCCGACGATCCGCGACAAACTGAAAACCCTGCAACGCGTAGGTCTGGGCTATATCAAGATCGGCCAGCAGGCGACGACCCTGTCCGGCGGCGAAGCCCAGCGCGTCAAGCTGTCGAAGGAACTGTCCAAACGCGCCACAGGTAAAACCCTTTATATTCTGGATGAACCGACCACGGGCCTGCATTTCGAGGATACGCGTAAGCTGCTTGAGGTGCTCGATGAACTGGCCGACAACGGCAATACGGTCGTTGTCATCGAACATAACCTCGATGTCATCAAGACAGCGGACTGGATACTCGATTTCGGCCCCGAAGGTGGTGATGGCGGCGGTGAAATCGTCGCTTTCGGCACACCCGAACAGGTAGCGGACAATCCGGCCTCATGGACGGGTAAATATCTTAAGGACATCCTCGCCCGCCACCGTGAACGTAGCCATAAGCGCAATTCAGCCTAGCCTATTACCGGCGTGATTTTATGACGCCCCGTGGAGATACGACAATCGAATCATCGGGCACATCGAAATCCACCAATGCATTCGCTCCAATTGTGACCCTGTCGCCGATGCGGATATCGCCGATAACAACGGCTCCCGTACGTACGGAGCAGTCGTCACCAAAAACCGGTGTGCCGCCTTTTCCCGACCCGATCGTGACGTTTTGGTTTAACCAGAAATTCCGACCAATGCGATCAGAAAAGACAATCGACGAGAAGCCGTGCTCTATGTACGCACCGGCACCCAGCGACTTTACACAGATATAAAGGTTGTTGACGAAGAACCAGTCAGGAACTTTTCCCAAGAGCGCATACATCTGCCTATCGCCCAAGGCCGATACAGAGAAACGATATAACATCAGGGAGCGGAATTCCGGCCGCCCCTGAAATATCTGACGAAATCCGTCATAATCTGTCGATTGGGCGTAGCCCAGACTCACCCAGCGCTGAAGGTCGCCCTCAACGACTGACCAAAGTGAGGGCTCGACGAGAATGCAGTTGTAAATGTCGTAGGTGACTTTTTCGTAATCCCATACAGTAGAGGTGAGAGACGTATTTATCTTTGCTTTCGCTGAAGAGAAGGAAACCGCTTTAGACAAGATTACGGACTTAAACCTCGCAAAAACCATGACACCGCCTTGATCAACCTTAACATTCAGGTGTCATATGACCGACACGACATCACTCTGGCAAGTTAAAGTTGTATTCAGCACCGCGCTTAAGGAGTTTTATTTACCTAACCCCTCATTAACCCTGTTGCGGCATTACTGATCAGGAAACGTCACCTGAGTCGGAACCCCTTCATGCGCCCTGCCCTTATGGTCTCTGCCCTGTGTCTGCTGGCTCTGACCGCCTGCAACAAGCCTGAGGCCCCTAAGGCTGAACAGGCCCCCGCCCCTGCTGGCCCGAAGCTTGATGACTGGAGCTACACAGGCGACAATGGCCCGGAACACTGGGCGCGTCTGGGGGGGGATGCGCTCACCTGTGGTCAGGGCAAGCGTCAGTCACCGATTGATCTGACCGGCTTTCCGCCCGCAAAGGTCGCCGAACTGACGCTCGATTATCTGTCTTCCACCGCCACCATCCAGAACACCGGACGCTTCATTCAGGTCAGCCCGTCAAACGGTGGCGCACTGGTGATGGACAAGACCAGCTACAAGCTCAAAAGCTTCCATTTCCGCACGCCCTCCGAACACATTATAAACGGCCACCGCGCAGCCCTTGAGACCCAGTTTGTGCATGAAAACGATAAGGGCCAGACCCTGATCGTGTCGGTGATGTCCGATATTGGCGTGGCCGATCCGATGCTGGCCCCCATCTGGACGTTCCTGCCCACCGATCCGGGGGCACCCGTGGCCATTCCTGACGTACTGCTCAATGCCCGTGACCTGATGCCCGCGACCGAAGAATTTTATGCCTATGCGGGGTCATTGACCGCCCCGCCCTGCACCGAAGAAGTGACATGGCTGGTTGCGGCTTCCCCCTTGAGCATCAGCCCTGAACAGATTGACGCCTATCAACGCCTGATCGGGGCCAATGCCCGCCCGGTACAGGCCCGCAATGGCCGCGACCTGCTGCATATTATTGGCGGTTAATTCGCGGCTTCGGTCCTGAGAGCCACAATCTGCTGATAGGCCGAGGCAAAAAAGCCAACCGTCAGCGGCCAGAACAGGCCAATGCCCAGCGCCAGATTGAACCAGACGCTGACCTGCCCCCAGGTGGCTGGCACCACTGACCCGATAAGCACAAACGGCAGAGTCAGCAGAAAATAACCGGCAAACAGTTTCAGGGTCTGGCCCGATGACAGGCTCAAGGCGTTGAGCGATACCACCTGACGCTCACCAATACTGGCCGCCTGATGCAGCCACAGCTTGATCGACAGGGTAATCAGCACAAACATGATGGCCACAACCGTAATCAGCAGGATAGCGCCCTGAGGCTGCGGGCCGGTGACAAACTCATACATCAGCCCCTCAAGCGATCCGACACTTTCGGCCAGACCCGCGGCGCTCAGAAAAAGCGCCAGCACCACACACAACATGACAAACACCATTAGCCAGAATAGGCTGACGAGGATGCCCGCCCCCACAAGCCGCAACTCCGGTCTGGCGAATTGCACGCCGCCAAAGCCCAGACCTTCGGTTTTGGCATAGCGGCCAAACAGAGCGATACGATAGAGCGCGCCAGTGACGACAAACTGAAAGACCAGCACGGCCAGAATGATGGCTCTCTGGCCCCATACCCCGCCCGCCGCGACAAAAGCCGTCTGTCCGGCAACCACGAGGCCAAACAGAACCACAAGCGCCAGCCAGCCCTGCGCCCATGCCTGCGGCACAAAGGCCACCGAGGCTTTCAGCGCCTGCCCCAGATTAAACGATTTTGCGAAACTCATCTTCCCCCAAAGCCCCGAACCCGCAGTTTGCATTATATCACTCATAGACACTGTTTTTGACAATCGTTTTCGCTTGTAAAGCGCATCCCAAAAAGTGCGAAGCGGTTTTTGGGTCAAGATGCGCGTCTGCGAAAACAAGCATCCCAACAAGCGCACCCCGAAAAGTGCGTAGCGGTTTTCGGAACAAGGTGCGCGTCAAAAATATGCGAAGCGGTTTTTGGACCAAGATGCGCGTTGCTCCTTTGTTGTCCACCCGCTATTAGAACGCGCATGAACGATACATCTGTTAAACCCGTACATATCATTGGCGGCGGCCTCGCCGGTTCCGAAGCTGCCTGGCAACTGGCTCAGGCTGGCGTGCCAGTTATTATTCACGAAATGCGCGGCGTGCGCGGCACCGATGCCCACCATACGGACGGACTGGCGGAACTCGTCTGTTCCAACTCGTTCCGTTCGGACGACTGGGAATTTAACGCGGTCGGCCTGTTGCACGCCGAGATGCGTAAGGCCAATTCGCTGATCATGGCCTCAGCCGATGCCCATCAGGTGCCTGCGGGCGGGGCGTTAGCCGTTGACCGTGACGGCTTCTCTCAGGCAGTAACCCAAACCCTTGAGGCGCACCCGCTGGTGACCATTGTGCGCGAGGAAATCACCGACCTTAAGGGCAAGATCGAGCGCGGCGAATGGCATAGCGTCATCTGCGCCACCGGCCCGCTGACCTCTGATGCCCTGTCGGCGGAAATTGCCGCTCTCACCGGCCACGACCACTTAAGCTTCTTTGATGCTATCGCGCCGATTGTCCATTTTGACTCCATCAATATGGACATCGCCTGGAAGCAATCGCGCTACGATAAGGAAGGCCCGTCCGGTGAAACGGCGGCCTATATCAACTGCCCGATGGACAAGGCCCAGTACGAGGCCTTTATTGACGCCCTGATTGATGGCCCCAAGGCCGAGTTCAAGGAATGGGAAAACGTCCCCTATTTCGATGGTTGCCTGCCGATCGAGGTCATGGCCGAACGCGGACGCGAAACCCTACGCTTTGGCCCGATGAAGCCGGTCGGCCTGACCGATCCCAATAATCCGACCGTCAAACCCCACGCCATCATCCAGTTACGTCAGGATAATGCGCTGGGCACGCTGTACAATATGGTCGGTTTCCAGACCAAGCTGAAGCATGGCGCGCAAACCGATGTCTTCCGCATGATCCCGGGCCTTGAGAATGCGCAATTTGCCCGTCTGGGTGGCCTGCATCGGAATACGTTTATTCAATCGCCGAAGGTTCTGGACCGTAATCTGCGCCTGAAATCCTTGCCGCAATTGCGCTTCGCCGGTCAGATCACCGGTGTCGAAGGCTATGTCGAAAGCTCGGCCATGGGCTTGCTGGCCGGACGGTTCGCTGCGGCCGAAATCAGGGGTGAAACGCTTGAGGCCCCGCCGGAAACCACGGCACTGGGCGCATTGATCAACCATATCACCGGCGGGCATCTGGCGGACGAGAAATCATCCTTTCAGCCTATGAATGTCAATTACGGGCTTTTGCCACCGCTTGAAGCGCCCAAGGTCGATGAAGACGGCAAGAAAATTCCGCCCAAGGATCGCGGCCGCGCCAAGAAGCGCCTGATGAGCATCCGCGCCATCAAAGACATCGAAGACTGGTTAAAATAAATACCTCCTCCCTATGCGCTAGCATGGGGAGGTGCCGAGTTTACGAGGCGGAGGGGTCACTTTTACAGAATACCCCTCCGTCTTTTTAGCTCACGCTAAAAATCCACCTCCCCGCCAACGGCAGGGAGGAGATTTATCAATGCGCTAAAACAGCCAGTAACAACAACGCCACAATATTGGTGATCTTGATCATCGGATTAACCGCAGGACCAGCCGTGTCCTTATAAGGATCACCGACCGTGTCACCGGTGACCGAAGCCTTATGCGCTTCGGAACCTTTGAGGTGCCTGACGCCATCCTTATCGACAAAGCCGTCTTCAAAGGATTTCTTGGCATTGTCCCACGCCCCGCCCCCCGAAGTCATGGAAATGGCGACAAAAAGCCCCGTCACGATCACCCCAAGCAACATGGCACCCAAAGCCTCGAACGCGGGCACCGCGCCACCGATCCAATAGACCACACCAAACAGCACCAGCGGCGACAACACGGGCAACAGCGACGGAATGATCATTTCACGGATCGCGGCCTTGGTCAGCATGTCCACCGCACGGCCATAGTCAGGCTTTGAGGTGCCGGCCATGATTCCCTTGTCCTCGCGGAACTGACGCCTGACCTCTTCGACCACAGCCTGCGCCGCACGGCCCACAGCGGTCATGCCCATGCCACCAAACAGATAGGGCAGCAGCCCGCCGATCAGCAGACCAACGACAACCCACGGTGAAGACAACGAGAAGGTTAGTTCCCCCAGCCCTTCAAAGAGGCTGCCCGGTTGGGCATTGGCTGCGAAGTAACCGAGGTCGGAGGTATAGGCCGCAAAGAGCACAAGCGCCCCAAGCCCCGCAGACCCGATAGCGTAACCCTTGGTGACGGCCTTGGTGGTATTGCCGACGGCATCGAGCGCATCGGTCGTATGGCGCACTTCCTTATCAAGCCCCGCCATTTCAGCGATACCACCGGCATTGTCCGTCACCGGCCCGAAGGCATCGAGCGCAACGATCATACCCGCCAGAGCCAGCATGGTCGTGGTGGCAATGGCAATACCGAACAGGCCCGCCATCAGATAACAGGAAATAATCCCGCCAACGATGATCATGGCCGGTACCGCCGTCGATTCCATCGATACGGCCAGCCCCTGAATGACATTGGTGCCATGCCCTGTAACAGACGCCTGAGCAATCGAGACCACGGGCCGCTTGCCGGTCGCCGTATAATATTCGGTCACCACGACAAAGCCCGCCGTCACCGCCAAACCGATCAGGCCGCAGTAAAACAGATGCAGGCCGGTAAAGCTGTGGGCCGCGCCGCCCGCCGTATATTCAATGACCCGATCGAAACCTAAACCCGGCAGATAGTGGATCACTGCCGCCAGTGCTGCGATGGATAAGATACCGGTGGCAATCAGGCCCTTATACAAGGCCCCCATGATGTTTTGCGACTTACCCAGACGCACAAAGAACGTGCCGATGATCGAGGTCAGGATACAGACCCCGCCAATAGCCAGAGGCAACAGCACCAGAGGCTGCAAGGCATCAGACGTGGCAAAGAAAATGGTCGCCAGCACGATGGTCGCCACAATCGTCACAGCATAGGTTTCAAACAGATCCGCCGCCATGCCCGCGCAGTCACCGACATTATCACCGACATTATCGGCGATGGTCGCGGGGTTACGCGGGTCATCTTCGGGGATACCGGCTTCGACCTTACCGACCATGTCGCCGCCGACATCGGCACCTTTGGTGAAGATCCCACCGCCCAAACGTGCAAAAATCGAAATCAGCGACGCCCCGAAACCCAGCGCCACCAGCGCATCGACCACAGTACGGCTTGAAGTATCAAACCCAAGCCCCTGCGTCAGAACGGCGTAATAGCCCGCCACGCCCAGTAATGCACCCGAAGCGACAAACAGCCCCGTAATGGCACCGGCGGAAAAGGCGAGGTTCAACCCGCCCGCAAGGCTTTTGGACGCGGCTTCTGCGGTTCTGACATTGGCGCGGACGGAAATGAGCATTCCCGCATAGCCCGCCGCACCGGACAGTACCGCTCCGATCAGGAAGCCAAAGGCCGCATATCTGCCCAGGAACACCCACGCCAATACAAAAATGACCACCCCCACAATGGAGATGGTCGTATATTGCCGCTTGAGATAGGCCGCTGCGCCTTCCTGAATGGCAGCCGCAATTTCACGCATCCGGTCACTGCCCTGAGGCTGTTTCAGCAGACGAAATGTCTGAAAAACGCCATAGAGCAAACCGATCAAACCGGCCACAATGACCAGTGATAACTGATTGAACATTCTAAACCCCTGTATGTATGCGGTGACATTCGATTGCCACCATACTTTTTTGTGTAACACTCAAAACAGGATGGTTATTTCTATGAAGGTCATCCCGCTTTCGAACAGGCCTGAACACGCAACACATACTTTTTTCTGAAGTCTTTCGGGCAAAAAGCGATAGAGATCACCGTTAAAACTCAGGACTTATTAGCCGCACAGAGTTTATGAGTCGCCCCATTACGCTCCGTGACCGGTGCGCGAGAGTGCCAAAACTTATGCAATGGCGCAAGTCGTGGAATTTAAATAATAATCAGCCAAAATTGAAACCATTTATTACTGCATTGCAGCAATAAATCTGCAAACGGAAAATGCCTATTGCTGGCGGCGCTGCGGGTTCTGCATCGTGATTTCAACGGATTTAATCGTGCCTTTACCGGCAATACGGCTGAATTCACCGATCATCACCGGTTCAAACAAGGCTTCGTCGATCCGGTCACGCTTTTCCCGCGTTGCAAAAGAATGACGATGCGCCGCCCGTATCAGCGCGTCACGCAACATGGGTTCCTGCGTGGTTATCTTCATCTGATCAGCCTTGGGCGTCAGATGTACATCAATGCTGACAAACACATAGTTGACGACCCGCCCATCAAAAACGACCGGCAAGGCGACGGGGGCAAGGCGCACATATTTTTTATTGCCCGCGCCCTCTTTCTTCGGAGGGGCTGCGGCGTGTGCCCCTAAGGGACACAGGGCAACGAAAGCCATCATCAGGGCACGGCGGTCTATAAATCGGCTCATGCCGCAAACTTAGACCTTAATGGTTGAAAAGCTCTAAAGGGGGTGAACAAAACCCATGACATCGGTGTCCACCAGCCGGTTATCCGAATAAAGCCGTACCACTGGCGTCTCGGATTTGGCGCAAGAGCCGATATCGGTAAATCCTGCTGCGCGCAGCACTTCGGCCCCCTTGGTATTGGCGCTGCACAATATCTGATAGTCGTCACCGCCGCTGACCAGATCAAGCGGTGACGCCCCAAGCCGGATAGCCGCCCGCGCCGCTAGCGAGG
Source organism: Asticcacaulis sp. (assembly GCA_039206455.1). Lineage (GTDB taxonomy): Bacteria > Pseudomonadota > Alphaproteobacteria > Caulobacterales > Caulobacteraceae > Asticcacaulis. The sequence continues at coordinate 584 of JBCEBX010000202.1, read as the reverse complement.
TCGGCACCCGATTAAGATCAATATTGATGTCCACGCCGCTGGCCTTCGCCAGATGTGCCGCATCCGCCAGAAGCCCGTCGGAAATATCCATCGAGGCATGGGCATGACGTAACACAATATCCGCCAGATCGTCGCGCGGTTCCGGCAATCGATAGGCCCGCACCAGTTCCTCCTGATCGGCCTCACTCAGTTCATCAAATTCGCCCCTCAGGACACGTAAGCCCAGATGCGCGTCACCGATATTTCCCGCCACAAGCAGGTGGTCGCCGTCTTTCACCCCCGCACGTGACAGGGTACGCCCCTTGGGGGCATGGCCAAAGGCGGTAATAGACAAAAGCAACGGCCCATCAGTGGCGACCGTATCCCCACCAAACAAATCAAAATCAAACAGTTCCTGATCGATCTTAAGACCTGAGGCAAACAGGGCCTTAGCCTCATAGGACATGCCGCGTGGCCAGGCAGTCAGAAGCTGATAGCCATAGGGGGCCGCGCCCTTGGCCACCAGATCGGAGATATTGACCCGCAACAGCTTGCGCGCCACCTGATCCAGCGGATCGGTTGAAAGGAAATGCACACCCTCAACC
>JBCEBX010000201.1:0-3851 GCA_039206455.1 Asticcacaulis sp. | reverse complement strand
TGTCCATGCCCGCCCTGATCGGCCTGATCATGCTGACAGGGATCGCGGCCAAGAACTCCATCCTGCTGGTCGAATATGCCATTGAGGCGCGCGCCGGTGGCTTTAACCGTCATGATGCCCTGATCGATGCGGCGCATAAACGGGCACGTCCGATTATCATGACCACCGTAGCCATGGGCGCGGGCATGTTCCCGATTGCCATTGGCTGGGGGGCCGATGTTGCCTTCCGCTCACCCATGGCCATTGCGGTGATCGGTGGCCTGATTACCTCAACGCTGCTGAGCCTGATCTTCGTGCCAACCGCCTATACGCTGGTCGATGACATGGCGCAGTTTATCGGACGACATACGCGCAAATATTTCACTGCCGAGAAAGAACCCGAAGCAGGCGATTTCAAACCCTGACCCTTTCATACCTCCCCAACTTGTTGGGGAGGTAAGGGTATCATACTGACAAAAAAAGCACCGGCTTCAACACCGGTGCTTTTTCTATTTTCTTTGCCACGTTCTGCCACCCGGTATTAGGGGTGCAGAGCCTGTGACCTGCTCCAAAAAACGGGTGTAGGGCCTGAGGCCCTACCGGGCGAACTTCTGGAACTTGATACGTTTCGGGATCAGGCTATCGACCCCCAGACGGCGCTTCTTGTCTTCTTCGTACATCTCGAAGTTCCCTTCGAACCATTCGACGTGTGAGTCACCCTCAAAGGCCAGAATGTGCGTCGCCAGACGGTCAAGGAACCAGCGGTCGTGGCTGATGACCACGGCGCAACCGGCAAATTCCTCAAGCGCCTCTTCAAGGGCCTGCAAGGTTTCGATATCCAGGTCGTTGGTCGGTTCATCGAGCAGAATGACGTTGCCGCCCGAAGCCAGAGTCTTCGCCAGGTGCACGCGGTTGCGCTCACCACCGGACAGAAGCCCGACCTTTTTCTGCTGATCGCCGCCCTTGAAATTGAACCCGCCGACATAGGCGCGCGAGTTGATTTCCTTCTTGCCGACCACCATGATGTCCGTACCGCCGGAAATCGCCTGCCACACGGTGTGGTCAGGGTTCAGGTCGTCACGCGACTGATCGACATAGGCCAGCTTAACGGTTTCACCGAGCTTGATCGTGCCGGCATCCGGCTTTTCAACACCGGTAATCAGCTTGAACAGGGTCGATTTACCGGCCCCGTTCGGCCCGATAATCCCGACGATACCGTTGGGCGGCAGGCGGAAGGTCAGGTCCTTGAACAGAACCTTTTCGCCAAACTCTTTCTCAAGGCCTTCGACCTCAAGCACCAGATTGCCAAGACGTGGCCCCGGCGGAATCTGGATCGTGGCAAAGGACTGCGCCTGACGTGAATTTTCCTGTTCGCGCACCATGTCATCATAGGCCGCCAGACGGGCCTTTGACTTCGACTGACGGGCCTTGGCACCGGAACGGACCCACTCCAGTTCCTTGGTAAGCGCGCGCTGACGGGCTTCGGATTCGGACTGCTCTTGCACCACACGCTTTTGCTTTTGCTCAAGCCAGCCGGAATAGTTGCCCTCATAGGGCACACCCTTGCCGCGATCGAGTTCCAGCGTCCACTTGGTCACCTGATCAAGGAAGTAACGGTCGTGGGTCACAAGGATGACACAGCCGGGGAAGTTTTCCAGATGGTGCTGCAACCAGGCCACCGATTCCGCATCAAGGTGGTTGGTCGGTTCGTCGAGCAGCAGCATGTCGGGCTTGGACAGCAAAAGCCGCGCCAAGGCCACCCGACGCTTTTCACCGCCCGAAAGCTTGGTGACGGCTGAATCGTTCGGCGGACAGCGCAGGGCGTCCATGGCCATTTCAATCCGGCTGTCGATGTCCCAGAGATCGCCTGCATCGATCTTTTCCTGCAGGGCGTTCATCTCTTCCATTAGTTCGTCGGAATATTCCTCGCCCATCTGCATGGCGACTTCGTTGAAGCGATCAACGATCTTCTTTTCCTCGCACCAGTCGATGACGTTTTCCCAGACGGTCTTGGAATCGTCGAGATGCGGCTCCTGTTGCAGGTAGCCCATCTTGGTGCCTTCGGCGGCACGGGCCTCACCGGAGAACTCCTTGTCGATACCGGCCATGATCTTGAGCAGGGTCGATTTACCCGACCCGTTGACCCCGACCACACCGATCTTGGCGTCCGAATAGAAAGAGAGCCAGATATTTTCAAAGACCTTCTTACCACCGGGGTAATGCTTGGTCAGGCCCTGCATCTGAAAGATATATTGTTGCGCCATGAGTTTCTGCCGCACCCTTTACATACTGATAAGGAAAGTTTGACGCGGGTTTAGCCTTTTGGGCCACAAACCTCAAGGCTTAAACACGACACCGCTTTCAACCCCGATCTTCGGACAGAGATCGGCAACAATACAGACCTCGCATTTCGGGCGGCGCGCCAGACAGACATAACGCCCGTGCAAAATCAGCCAGTGATGCGCCCGCGTCAGCCATTTATCGGGAATAATGGCCATCAATTGCGCCTCGGTCTTGTCGGGCGTCAGAGCATCGGAAATGCCCAACCGGTGCGACACACGAAACACATGGGTATCGACCGCAATCGACGGCTCAATGCCCAGTTCATTCAGCACGACACTGGCGGTCTTGCGCCCGACACCGGGTAAGGCCTGTAAGGCCTCCCGATTAAGCGGCACCTGCCCGCCATACTGATCAATCAGTATCTGCGAGAGTTTGATGACATTCTTCGCCTTGTTACGAAACAGGCCGATGGACGAAATCATCTCCATCAGCCGCTCTTCCCCCAGTGCCACCATATCAAACGGATTATAGGCGATTTCAAACAGGGGCTTCGTCGCCTTGTTGACCGCCACATCCGTCGTCTGGGCCGAAATCGCTACCGCCACCACAAGGGTGAACGGATTGACGAAATTCAGCTCGGTTTTCGGATCGGGGCTGGCCGCCTCAAAACGCGTAAACAGACGCTCGATCAATTCAGAGGCAGGTTTTGACATAGTCTTCCTTAACATCCTCCCCCTGTAAAGCGGGGCCAGATATTTACATCCTCCCCTGCGCAGCGGGGGAGGTGTCAGCGCGTAGTCGCTGACGGAGGGGGCAAAAACCTATTACACCAAAGCCTTGCCTGTTTGCCAATCGGCTTTTAAACATGAAGGATGTTGTCTGTCCTGTTTGTCTGCCTTGGCAATATCTGCCGCTCCCCGCTGGCCGAAGGCCTGTTCCGCCACCATGTCGAACGCCTTAAGCTCACCAACCGCTTCCTGATCGATTCCGCAGGCACCGGCGGCTGGCACGAAGGCGAAGGCCCAGACCGTCGCTCCGTTGCCGTGGCCGCACGTTACGGCGTCGATATCTCCGCTCAAAAAGCCCGTAAGCTACGCATGGAAGATTTCGAGCGCTTCGACCTGATCCTTGGCCTCGACCGGCAAAACGTCATCGATATCAATCGCCTGCATATGGCCACCCATCCGTCACGCGTCGCGCTTTATCTTGAGGAGGCGCTGGATTTAAACCGCGATGTGCCCGATCCCTATTACGGCGATCATCGTGATTTCGAGGCCGTTTACAAACTTTGTGATCAGGCCTCACAGAAGTTGATCGAACGCCTCGTGCGGTAATAAAAATTCACTTGACCTTATGCCGGAACAGGGTTTTGTCAGGGTGATAACAACATGACCGACCCGCATCGGCCAGACCTTGTACAAACAGGGCGCAGTGCCTGACAATGCCAGCGGCGTCACCCCTATTATGAGTGAAGCCTTGAAAATTTTACGTCGCCGTCGCACCAAGCTTGTCGCCACGCTTGGCCCCGCCAGTTCCAACGCCGAAATGCTGGCCCAGCTGTTTCAGGCCGGAGCCGATGTCTTCCGCCT
>JBCEBX010000200.1:0-3854 GCA_039206455.1 Asticcacaulis sp. | reverse complement strand
ATTCTATCGCTATGGGCTATGTGCCCCCTGCCTTTGCGACCGTTGGGACGCGCCTGACTATCGAAGTGCGGGGCAAGTCGTATCCGGCTGAGGTCACTGGCCTGCCGTTTGTCGCCCATAGCTATCACCGTAAACCAAAAGCATAAGAGAGGATAATCATGCGGTTCACCAAAGAGCATGAATGGGTCAGGGATCAGGGCGATGGTACGGCCTTTGTCGGTATTTCCAACTATGCCGCCGAAGCGCTGGGGGATGTGGTCTATGTCGAACTGCCTGAGGCGGGACGTGTCGTAAAACAGGGCGAAGCCTTTGGTGTGGTCGAAAGCGTCAAGGCGGCATCCGATGTCTATGCGCCCGTTGATCTTGAGATCATCGAGGGCAATCCGGACCTTGGTAATGACCCCGAAGCGGTCAATGCCGTGCCGGAATCGGGCGCGTGGTTTGTGCGGGCCAGGATCATTAATCCGTCTCAGCTTGAGGCCCTGATGGATCGCGCGGCCTATGAGGAGTTCCTCGGAACCCTCTGATCTATGGAGTTTCCATGCGTTACCTGCCTTTGAATGATGCGGATCGGGTGCAGATGCTCGAGACCATTGGCGTAGCCTCGGTCGATGATCTGTTTGTCGATGTGCCCGAATCCGCCCGCCTGAGCACGCCGGTCGATCTGCCGCCCTTTGCCGGAGAACTTGAGGTTGAGGCGCAGATGGCCGCTCTGGCGGCAAAGAACCTCAGCCCGTCACAGGCGGCGTTCTTTGTCGGGGCAGGGGCCTATCGTCACCACATACCGGCCACTGTCGACCATATCATTCAGCGCTCGGAATACCTCACCAGCTACACGCCCTATCAGCCGGAAATAGCGCAGGGTACGCTTCAGGTGCTGTTTGAGTTTCAGACGCAAGTGGCGCGGCTGACAGGCATGTCAGTGGCCAATGCCTCGCTCTATGACGGCTCAACCGCCGCCGCCGAAGGGGTGCTGATGGCCGCGCGGGTGACAAAGCGCAACAAGGCCGTGCTGTCGGGCGGGTTGCATCCGCATTACAGCGAAACGGTCGAGACTCTGGCCCATGCGGTGGGCATAGAGACCGAGGCCCTGACACCGGCCATTGACGCCGAAGCCGAGGTCTTAAGCCACATTGGCCCCGATACGGCCTGCGTGGTGGTGCAGACCCCCAATCTATTTGGTACGGCGACTGACCTGACCAAAATCGCCGAAGCGACGCAGGCCGCAGGGGCTTTGCTGATCGTCGTGGTCACCGAGGTCATGTCTTTGGGACTGCTGAAGTCACCGGGGGAAATGGGGGCGGATGTGGTGGTGGCTGAAGGTCAGTCGATTGGCGTGCCTCTGTCCTATGGCGGGCCATATGTCGGCCTGTTTGCCGCTAAGGATAAATATCTGCGTCAGATGCCGGGCAGACTATGCGGTGAAACCGTCGATGCTAATGGTGAGCGTGGCTTTGTTCTGACGCTTTCGACACGCGAGCAGCATATCCGCCGCGAGAAGGCGACCTCGAATATCTGCACCAATTCCGGACTGTGTGCGCTGGCCTTTTCTATCCACCTCAGTTTACTGGGACAGACGGGGCTGAAGCGGGTGGCGAAGATCAATTACCAAAGGGCCCATGACCTGAAAGACGCGCTTACGGCCATTGATGGCGTAGGGGTTCTGACGCCGCGTTTTTTCAATGAATTTACCCTGAAACTGCCGAAATCGGCCGATCAGGTCGTCGAGGCATTGGCCGCAAAGGGCGTGCTGGGCGGCGTGCCGTTCTCACGCCTGCACAGGGGTGAAGGGTATGAAAACTGGCTGATTGTGGCGGCGACCGAAACCAATACCGAGGCTGATCAGGCCCGATTTGTCGCGGCACTTACGGAGGTGCTGGCATGAGCATGAACCGCACAGGTCGTCCGACGGCACCGGTTGTCACTGCACACGAAGGCTTTGCGTCCCTGACTGGCGGGCGGGGACTTCTGCAATCGGAACGCCTGATTTTTGAGAAGAAAGACTATACGCGCACGGGCGTTGATTTCGCCGACATTGAGATTGCTGCCGATGATCTCAGCGGTCTGTTGCGTGAGGATGAGATTGGCCTGCCCGGTCTGACCGAGCCAGAGGCCATACGCCACTATGTGCGCCTGTCGCAATATAATCATGCGATTGATCTGGCGCTCTATCCGCTGGGGTCGTGCACCATGAAGCACAATCCGCGTTTGAATGAGAAAATGGCCCGTCTGACGGGCTTGGGGGATATTCATCCCTTGCAGCCGGTATCGACGGTTCAGGGGGCGCTTGAACTGATGGAAGTGCTGGCGCACTGGCTGAAAACCCTGACGGGTATGCCAGCGGTAGCGCTGTCGCCAAAGGCGGGGGCACATGGGGAGTTGTGCGGGCTTTTGGCCATCAAGGCAGCGCACGAGGCCAGCCGGCAGGGCCATCGCCGCACGGTTCTGGTGCCGAAATCAGCGCATGGTACCAATCCGGCGACGGCGGCCTTTGTCGGCTATAGCGTGCGTGAAATCGGTCAGACGGCGGACGGGCGCGTTGATATCGAAGACCTTAAGGCCAGGCTGTCTGATGATGTGGCGGCGATCATGCTGACCAACCCCAATACCTGCGGCCTGTTTGAGCGCGACATCATTGCTATTGCCGATATCATCCATGCGGCGGGCGGCTATTTTTACTGTGATGGGGCCAATTTCAACGCTATTGTCGGGCGGGTGAGGCCGGGTGACCTTGGGGTCGATGCCATGCACATCAACCTGCATAAGACCTTCTCTACGCCCCACGGCGGTGGCGGGCCGGGCGCTGGGCCGGTGGTGCTGTCCGACGCTCTGGCCGCCTTCGCGCCTGCGCCCTGGGTAGTCTCCTGTGCGGACGGTTTCGACCTGCTTGAGCATGGCGAAGGAGAAAGTGCCGCCAATTTCGGGCGCATGTGCGCCTTCCACGGCCAGATGGGTATGTATATCCGCGCCCTGACCTATATGCTCAGTCATGGGGCCGATGGTCTGCGTCAGGTATCTGGTGATGCGGTACTCAATGCCAATTACATTAAGGCGTCTTTGTCTGATCTGATGAGCGTGCCTTTCCCCGAAGGGCCGTGCATGCACGAGGCCCTGTTTGACGATAAATGGCTTGAGGGCACTGGCGTTACGACGCTCGATTTCGCCAAGGCTATGATCGACGAAGGTTTTCACCCCATGACCATGTACTTCCCGCTGGTCGTGCATGGGGCCATGCTGATTGAGCCGACCGAAACGGAATCAAAGGCGGAACTCGACCGGTTTATCACCGCCTTACGGGCGTTGGCCGAAGACGCGGTGAAGCCGTCGAATGACAAGACACGCTTTACGGCCGCCCCGCATCTGGCGCCGTCAAAGCGTCTGGATGAGACGCGCGCGGCGCGCTCCCCAAGACTCGTGTGGTAAAACTATGTGGTAATAGGGCATCACCTGCGTATTAATAAATTCAGGCCGTAATTTCGTCTTAAGCCTTACTTTATAATCATCGGTATGATCCCTATATCGGGACATATCAGGCCGTCATAAATTACAGTTATGATTGGCCGATCCCCCGACTGCATATTTGAAACCCCATGTCTGAGACCGCACTACGGTCACCGGAGCCCCGTTATGACCCCGCCCGAAATGCGTGCAAATGCAGGCGTTTTGGCCAAAGCCTCCAAGGCCAGCCGGAGGAAGGGGAAGGCGCGTGCCATCGTTATGGAAGTGCCGGACATCCTTAAGCCCCATGAGAAAGCACGTAAGAAAAAAAGCGCCCTGTTCATGGGGATGCGGCGGGTATGGCGTCTGTTCCTCATGGGAACGGGGTCTTTGCTGATTGTCGCGGGTGCCCTGAT
>JBCEBX010000199.1:0-3858 GCA_039206455.1 Asticcacaulis sp. | reverse complement strand
CCCCCTGATCATCGACCTGCCGCAAGGGGCGCAAAAGGTCATTGTCGCCTATCAGACAACAGCCGATACCGAAGCCCTGCAGTGGCTTGAGCCGTCCCAGACCGCAGGCGGCAGGCATCCGTTCCTGTTTTCGCAAGGCCAGTCCATCCTGACCCGCACCTGGATCCCGACACAGGATTCCCCGATGGTGCGTCAGACCTATACGGCGACTATTAATGTGCCGCGCGGCCTCAAGGCGGTCATGAGCGCCGACATGCTGACACCGGACGGTGAGGCGGTCGCCGGACAGTCGGGGATGCGCGCCTATCGCTTCAAAATGGATGAGGCCATTCCGCCCTATCTGATCGCGCTGGCGGTGGGTAATCTTGAATTCAGAAATGTCGGCAAACGCACGGGCGTCTATGCCGAACCCGTAACCATACGCGCAGCGGCGTCTGAATTCGAAGACATGGAAAAGATGCTTGAGGCCGCCGAAAAGCTTTACGGCCCGTACCGCTGGGGCCGTTATGACGTGCTGGTTCTGCCGCCGTCCTTCCCCTATGGCGGTATGGAAAATCCGCGTCTGACCTTTGCTACCCCGACCATACTGGCCGGTGACAAATCTCTGGTGTCGCTGATTGCGCATGAGCTGGCCCACTCATGGTCAGGTAATCTCGTGACCAACGGCACCTGGGATGATTTCTGGCTCAATGAGGGGTTCACCGTTTATTTCGAAAACCGCATCATGGAAGAAATATACGGTAAGGAACGCGCCCTGATGCTTCAGGCTCTGGGCTATGCCGAGCTACAGGAAACCCTTTCCGGCCTTAAGGAAAAAGAGCTGCAAAAGCTGCATATCCGCCTCAAGGGGCGTCATCCTGACGAAGGCTTTTCCGAGGTGCCTTACGAAAAGGGCGCGGCCTTCCTGCGTATGCTTGAGGCTCATTTTGGCCGTCAGCGTCTGGATGCCTACCTCAAAGGCTATTTCGAGCGTTACGCCTTCAAAAGTATGACCACAGAGGCGTTTCTGGCCGATCTGCGTGAGCATCTGTTGCGCAATGACCGGGCGCTGGAAGACCGCCTTCAGATACAGGCATGGCTCTATGAGCCGGGCCTGCCGGACAATGCGGTGGCCCCTGTGTCACGTGTCCTGAAACTGGTTGAGGGTGAGGCGGCGGCCTTTTCTCAGGGCGTGGAACCTGACATGCTGCGCACCTCTGACTGGGAGACGCAAGCCTGGCTGCATTTCCTCAAATCCCTGCCCTCGGACTTAAGTGAAAACCAGATGGAGGCGCTCGATAAGGCGTTTAATTTCACCAATAGCGGTAATTCGGAAATCCGCTTTGCCTGGCTTAAGGTCGCGATTGCGCGCCATTATGAACCCGCCCTGCCGTCGCTGGAAACCTTCCTGACTACGCAGGGGCGGCGCAAATTCATTGCCCCTCTCTATACGGAACTCATGGCCCAACCGGGCTGGGGCGTGGAAATGGCCCGCAGGGTCTATGCCAAAGCCCGCCCCGGCTATCATCAGGTGACCCGCGACACGGTAGACAAGATCGTCAGTTAAGACTTTTTTCAGTCTGTTACGCAGCCAATCCTTAAACTTTGCGGTCTATTCTCAGCCGCAACGAAGGATGGATATGGTTCCGAACGGATTTACCACTATTGCCGCTTCCCGTGTACGTGGCTTTGTCACGCGCATGATACTGGCTGGTTTTGTGTGCTTTACGGCGATGCTGCTGCACCCGTCCATCTGGCCGCTGATCTGGGTTGGTATCTATTTCATCTCGCAGCTTATTGATCAGCGTCTGTTTGCCGAGTGTCTGGCGCTCAACCGCCAGCCTGACCGGCCGCTGGAAATCCGCCTGATCGTTTCTGTAGCGGTGAGCGTCATCATCTTTTCCTCCATGGCGGCCTATACATGGTTTTTAGGCGGCGAAGAGGGGCGGTTGTTTGCCGTCATCGCCATCTGCGGCGCGCTTTTGCACGTCAGTATGCAGATGTACCCCAAGAAGCGCCTTCTGTTTGCCGCGGTCGTGCCGCATGCGCTTTATCTGCTCATTTTACCGTCGATTTCAGCGATCTTTGATCACGGCGCCCATCGCTGGAGCCTGCTGATGGTCAATATCGGCACCATCGTGTTTCTGGCCAATCTGGCGCTGGCCGTGCGGCAATCCAGTCAGGCCATGCGCGATCTTCAGGAAGCCCGCACGATTGCCGAACAGGCCAGTGAAGCCAAGTCGACCTTTCTGGCGGTCATGAGCCATGAAATCCGCACGCCCATGAATGCCGTGGTCTCGGCGGCCAATCTGCTGCGCCGGACATCACTCAGTGACCAGCAGAAAGAGCATGTCAGTCTTCTGACCCAATCAAGCGAAGTGCTTCTGGGACTGGTCAATGACGTGCTTGATCTGTCGAAGATCGAAGCCGGACGCATGACGGTCGAAAAGGCCCCGCTTGACCTTAAGGCGATGGTGCGGGCGCTGGTGCGTCTGTGGACGCCGCAACTGCGTGAAAAGCGCCTCAAGCTTGAGGTCATTCAGGCGGCGGAACTGGCGCCCTTTATCATGACTGACCCTCTGCGTTTGCGTCAGATATTGTTCAACCTGTTGTCCAATGCCATTAAATTTACGCCGCAGGGCACTATCCGGCTGAAAATATCCTGCGAAGGCGGCTGGCTGAGATTCGAAGTCAGTGACGAAGGCATCGGTATCGCCGCAGACCGGCTCGAGCATATTTTCTCAAGCTTCGAGCAGGCCGAAAGCACGACCACTCGCCGGTTTGGCGGAACGGGACTGGGGCTTACCATATCGCGGCGTCTGGCGCAGCTTATGGGTGGTGAAATCGAAGTGACCAGCGTCGAAGGTCAGGGCTCTACCTTCTGCCTCCTCCTGCCCTATGAAATGGCCGATACCGGCGAGGCGGGTGATGAGGTGGAAACCGTGCCCGAGGCCGTGGCAACGCCTGCGAAACGCCGTGTGCTCATTGTCGATGACCATGAGGTCAACCGGCGCATCGTCTCCCTGTTCATCCAACCGCTGGGCTGGGAATGCGTCATGGCCGGTGACGGGGCAGAGGCGTTTGAGATTGCCCAGAACCAGCCCTTTGACCTGATCCTGATGGACATGCAGATGCCGGTCATGGGCGGTATCGAAGCGACCATGGCCTTGCGTGACACCAATGGCCCCAATCGTCAGACGCCGGTTGTCGCCCTGACCGCCAATGCCCTTGAGCAACATATGCAGGCCTGGGCGGATATTGGCGTCTATGATGTCCTGACCAAGCCGATTGATCCGTCGAGGCTGATTGATACCCTGTTGCGCAATGTCGAGCTGGCAGACATCCTGCCGCCAGAGACGGAGGCCAGACGGACCCTGCCGGCGGGGGCGGGCGCATAGGCGGCGTCACAGAAAAAACGCCGCTTCATATGTGAAATTAGTCGTTCAGATATTAAAAATAAATCGCCGTCCGGTGGTCTTTTTCGCTGCGGGCACTAGGCTTTTGCCTGCATCTGCATTAGAGGCTCGGTGAAAGATAATTTTCCCACCAAGGTATATCCATCCATGCTTTCCGCTTATCGTGAACATGTTGCCGAGCGTGCTGCGCTGGGCATCCCGCCGCTGGCCCTGTCAGCCGAACAAACCGCTGAAGTCATTGAACTGATCAAGAACCCGCCTGAAGGCGAAGCGGATTTTCTGCTCGATCTGATTACCTACCGCGTTCCGCCGGGTGTGGATGATGCGGCCAAGGTCAAGGCCGAGTTCCTCGCCAAGGTGGCCAAGGGCGAAGAGTCCTGTGGTCTGGTGTCGCGCGCCAAGGCCACCGAACTGCTGGGCACCATGCTGGGCGGCTACAACATCAGCCCGCTGATCGACCTGC